>USNJ01000178.1 GCA_900556055.1 uncultured Ruminococcus sp. | reverse complement strand
GGATATACCGTGCTTGATCTGGACGCAGGCGGGGAGCTTATCCCGGTAGTCGGCGAGCTTGGAAATGTTGATGCGGGTGAGGAGCTTATCCTCACGGGAGAATATGTGACTCACCCGAAATTCGGAACACAGTTCAGGGTTCACATATGTGAAAGAAAACTCCCTGCGACCTCGGCAGCTATCCTTAAATATCTGTCATCGGGCATAATAAAGGGTATAGGCAAAGCCACTGCAAAGCGCCTTGTTGATACATTCGGCGATGAAACGCTGGAGATTATCGAACGTGATCCGTCAAGGCTGACTGAAGTCAAGGGTATAACTGCGGCAAAGGCTGAGGGAATGTCGCTGGAGTTTCAGCGTGTATTCGGCATCCGTTCGCTGATGATCTATCTTGCGCAGTTCTCACTTCCGCCGTCTGTTGCGGTTGTATGCTGGAAAAGATGGGGGCAGTATTCAGCGGAGATAATTGGCGAAAATCCGTACAGGCTTTGTGAGGACGGGATAGATGTTCTGTACGCTTTTTGCTCGGAATGCCGTGAATTACTTCATCGTTTACGGAAATACATGCGGTGGCGGGAAAGCCGTATAAATGCAGGAATCATATACGTCCTTATGCATAACAGCTTTAATGGTCACACCTGTCTGCCGATGGACAGGCTGGTGAAAACTGCGTCAGATCTGCTGCAGATATCTTCCGAGGAGATCGAAAAGTGCATAATATCTCTTTCCGATGAAGGTGAGCTTTACATCTACAAGAAGGGGCACAGAAGCTTTGTATATCTCAAGGATTATTATATTGCCGAGAGCTACATAGCTGCGCGTCTTAAAGTCATGAATGACTGTCTGAAGGATACGGGTACGGACTACATGAAGCTTATCGAGGTCGAGGAGAAGGCGAAGGGTATCGAGTACGCCGAGCTTCAGAAAAAGGCGATTTCTCTCGCACTTTCTCAGGGATTTATCATTCTGACGGGCGGTCCCGGAACAGGAAAGACTACAACTCTGAAAGCTATGATCTCGCTTTATGAGCAGCGCGGAATGGACGTTGTCATTGCCGCACCAACGGGACGTGCAGCAAAGCGCATCTCCGACCTTACGGGATACGACGCAAAGACCATACACCGACTGCTTGAAGTCAGCTTTGACAACGGCGGCAAAGCCAAATTTGTTCATGACGACAATAATCCGCTGAACTGTGATGTCATGATAGTTGACGAGATGTCAATGGTCGATGTGCTGCTTTTTGAAAGCCTGCTCAGGGCGATGAAGCTTTCCTGCCGTCTGATAATGGTCGGTGACTGCGATCAGCTGCCGTCAGTCGGAGCGGGAAATGTTCTCCGGGATATGATCGACAGCGGCTGCCTTACGGTTGTTGCACTGACTGAGATCTTCCGTCAGGCACAGAAAAGCATGATAATAACGAATGCGCATGATATAGTAAGCGGAAAAATGCCCGATCTTACACGCACAGACAGCGATTTCTTCTTTATGCAGAGGCTGAATGTCAAGGCGGCATCGGATACGGTTGTCGAGCTTTGCAGGACAAGACTTCCCAAGGCATATAAGTATTCGCCTATTGATGATATTCAGGTGCTTTGCCCGTCGAGAAAGGGCACTGTCGGAACCGTTGAGCTTAACAAGGCTCTTCAGGAGGCAATAAATCCTGCGGCAAACGGCATTTCCGAGTACAAAGGTCAGCTGTATATCTTCCGTGACAATGACAAGGTCATGCAGACGCGCAATAACTATGATATAGTGTGGTCAAAAGGCTCTGAGTCGGGAACGGGGATCTACAACGGCGATATAGGCACGATAGTCAAAGTCAGCAAGCTTGACAAAACCGTGCTTATTGATTTCGAGGGACGCATTGCGGAATACACATTCGATATGCTAGATCAGATCGAGCTTGCGTATGCGATAACCGTTCACAAGAGTCAGGGCAGCGAGTTCAATGCTGTTATACTTCCGCTTCTCGGGGGATTTGAAAAGCTGTGTTACCGAAACCTTCTTTATACGGCTGTTACCCGTGCAAAGCAGATGATAATAATCGTAGGATCGAAAAAAACAGTTGAAGCGATGGTGAAAAACGATCGCAGGACGCTCAGGTATTCCTGCCTGAAGGAACTGATTTCGGAGGAGATCAATGGAGAGTGCATTTCAGGGGACGAGTAATGTCCGCAGAGAAAGATCACGGTTCTGGCTTGATATAATTTATCCGTGCAAATGCCCGTTCTGCGGGAAAGCGATACGCTGGTATATGCTTTCCTGCGAGAAATGTTTTTCTTCAATATGCTGGACAGATGAGCGTTTCTGCCCGAAATGCGGTCTGTTCAAATGCATATGCGGCGAGCGGGAGATACCGTATGAGCGGTTTTATTCTGCGATGATTTACAACGGAAGCGATGAGGTCGTCAGGGCATTTTCGTCATTCAAATATCACAATAACCTTAACCTGAACGGGATCCTCTGCGATATGCTGGCGTATAAGATCAGAAATTCAGATGATTTCCGACATTATGACATGATAATTCCAATGCCGATGAATAAGTTTATCAGGCATGAAAGAGGATATAATCAGGCTGAAATAATGTCAGAAGAACTGGCGAAACAGCTGGGTTCTGTATCCCGAAATGATATCATATTCAAGAAATACTCGAGAAAATTCCAGCATGAGCTGAACAGGGAAGAAAGAGCGGCAAACGCCGGGAAGCAGTATTATGCGGGGAATGTCCGCATAGACGGCAAAACTGTTTTGCTGTGCGATGATATAGTGACAACGGGATCTTCCGTTATAAAGTGTGCTTCGCTACTGAGAGAGCTTGGTGCAGAACGTGTTGATGCCGCGGCAGGAGCAGTTACCTGCCATATAATGTGAAAGGAAGCCTTAATATGGATATTGGAATTGACCTTGGCACCGCAAATATCATGATAACAATGGGCAGCAAGGGAATAGTTCTTAACGAACCTTCCGTTGTTGCTTTCAATAAAAAGACAGAGCAGGTCCTTGCAGTAGGTCAGGATGCTTACCGAATGATCGGACGCACACCTGAATATATTGTCGCTGTCAGACCTCTCTGCGACGGCGTGATTTCTGACCATAACATGGCTGAGCAGATGATCTCTGCGTGCATCACAAAGGTGTGCGGCAGACAGCTTTTCCGCCCGAGGATAGTGCTTTGCATACCGTCATTCATTACCGATGTTGAAAGTCGTGCGATGGTCGAGGCGGCAAGAAATGCAGGTTCAAGAAAGGTCTATCTTATTGAAGAGCCTGTTGCGGCGCTTCTCGGAGCAGGTGTTGACATCTCAAAGCCTAACGGAAATATGGTCGTTGATATCGGCGGCGGTACGGCTGATGTTGCTGTGCTTTCGATGAACGGCTGTGTTGCGAAGAAGTCGCTGAAGCTTGCGGGAAATAAGATAGATTCCGCTATCGTTAAATACGTTGCATCGGAATATAAGGTGCTTATCGGCGAGAAAACTGCTGAGCAGGCTAAATTCTCACTTGCCAATGTATTTGATCCCAACGAAAAGAAAACTATGATAATTAAGGGCAGACACATGATAAAGGGACTGCCTGAGTCAATAGAGATCTCCGAAATGGACGTGTACAACGCCATTATCGACATTGTTAAGGAATTTGTTGACGCAGCTAAATCAGTTCTTGAAGAAACTCCGCCTGAGCTTGTCGGAGACATTTACTCCGACGGCATAATCCTTACGGGCGGTCTTGCCAAGCTGACGGGATTTGCAAGGCTTCTCAGCGAATCCACAAGACTGAAGGGAACGGGCATGGCTTTTGATATGATAGACAAGCTGCTTGACGGATTTGAGCATATCTCAATGTACAAATATTAATGAGGTGAAATGATGAACAGAATTATCGGCATAGACATGGGAAGCTCTGCGCTGAAGGCTGTCCTTTATGAGAACGGCAGCTTTACAGATCGTTTCCAGACATCTGCCATGACCGATGAAAAGGCTGTTGAAGAGACAGTCGGCAGAAGATTTGATCCGCAGAAAGGCGATAAGATCGCACTGACCGGAATGGGTGCATCGTTTATCGAAAACGGACTTTTCGGACTCGAAACATCCAAGGATACCGAATTCAATGCAGTGGGCGAGGGCGCGCAACAACAAAACCTGCTCCGGCAGAAAGCTTGACATCACGTACAGTAATAGTGAAATTCTCGGGCTTTCCAAGCTTTGTGGGATCGTCCGACAGAGAATACTGTGTCTTTGCCACGCACACCGGCAGATTGCCGCAGCCCAGTGCGTTGATCTGTGCCAGCGCCTTTTTTGCCGGCGCCGTAAAGGTCACACCGTCTGCACGGTAGATCTCC
>USNJ01000177.1 GCA_900556055.1 uncultured Ruminococcus sp. | reverse complement strand
AGCCAAAGGGCTGGACCCCAACGCTTTTTAGTTTGGGTGCGGATTTGGTGGTGCTGTTCACCTGAATATAAAAAGCAGGAGAACCGCTTTGCAGTTCTGCAATCAAACAAATGAATATAAAAAGTGGGAAAACCGCTTTTCGGTTCTCCCACTCTCTTTATGCAAAAATGTGATACGCTTTTGTGCCGTGCGATGCTATCTTCGCCTTTATTCTGTCATCTGCTCCGGACTTCTCACCCGTCCAAAGCTCCTTCCTCTCCATCGGCTCATCTATTCCGCATTCCGCAAGCGCTATATCAACATCTGCTTCGCTCTCGCCCGCATTGAACACTGCAATGTAATATCCCCCGATATCCTTTGCGTCCGCAAACCAGAGTATTATCTCATTCCCATCTATCTCACGTCTGAATATCTGATGCGCATTCCTCGAATATTTCAGCATTCCAAGGATATCATCATTTGTGAGAAGCTTCTCGGTGAACCCGTCGTTGTAAACCATATCTCCGCCGATCATGAGCGGTGAACGCATTATCGACCAGAGCGTAAGCATTGTGTACTGCTCGTCCTCGGTGAATTTTGTGCGGTTCTCTTTGCTGTAATCCTGAAGTATCGCTCCGACAGGCAGCATATCCGCATCGGGCCAGTGACCGTTTCCGCTGTGCGTACACCACTTCTCTGCCCTGCCGAACATATCGTAGAGCAGCTCCCATTTATCCCAGAAATCGTCGGTGATACGCCACATATTCGCATACTGCTTATAAAGCTCCGCCTTTTCAATGAGCGCAGGCCCCGGGGAAAGGCTCAGCACCATTTCACGTCCGCAGCTGTGAAGCGACTTGGAAAGCATGATAAGCTCCGTTTCCTCGTGCGGAAGCTCCCTTGCGATATCATCGACCTTGATAAAGTCAACGCCCCACTCCCTATAAAGCTCAAAAAGGCTGTCGTAATACTCTCTTGCGCCCTTTTTTGCAGGGTCAACGCCGTACATATCTGTGTTCCAGTGACAGATGCTGTCAGTCTTTGCGATCTGCCTTGCGGTAACGTCAGTTCCCTTTATCGGCGTATTGCGGTGAACTGCCTGCCTCGGGATACCCCTCATTATGTGTATGCCGAATTTCAGACCGAGCGAATGTACATATTCCGCAAGCGGTGCGAAGCCCTTTCCTCCCGCAGATGACGGGAAACGCTCCTCCGAGGGGATAAGCCGTGAATATTCGTCCATGCAAAGCTCCGTGAACGGCTGATATTCATGGTTCTTTGCTGTCGGATTGCTCCACTGTATATCCACAACGATATACTCCCAGCCGTGCTTTTTCAGATTTTTCGCCATATAATCGGCATTTGCCCTTACGATATCCTCAGTTACAGCTGCGCCGTAGCAGTCCCAGCTGTTCCAGCCCATAGGCGGTGTTTTTGCGGTCATTTGGATCATTCCTTCCGAATTGATTTTCTGTATACTATTATAATGTATTGCGGGAAATGTGTCAACGGAATCGGCATATTTCTGCATTTTTGGCAAATTGACATATTAAACGTTTGAAATATCCGATATTTTTGTGATGCAAATTCACAAAGTCCCCTTGCTTTTTATTTTATTTTATGTATAATATCATTACTGCATCGGAAAGAGCGGCAAAAAAATTGTACAAATCTATTTTTTGCATAAAATTACAATAGATATGCAAGGGGGAAACACCATGTTTCAGATAAGATGGATATGGGAAAATCTGAAGGGCTACCGAAAAATATACATTACTGCGCTCTGCCTTACGGTCATTACGCAGAGTATGTACATAATCAGCCCGAAGCTCGGTCAATCCGTCGTTGACAACTATATTTACGGCGAAAATGCGGCGGCAAATCTGGCAAATAACCGCCGTGGACTATACCTTCTGCTGGGCGGAATGATACTCTTCACGCTCATTAGGACCACTCTTCAGTATACCGCAAACTACTGCTATGAAAAGTCGTCGCAGGGGCTTATCTATCGTGTAAGAACCTATCTTTTTGACAATGTTCAGAAGCAGGACGCACGCTTCTTTGACGCAAACCGCACGGGCGACATCATGACCCGTCTGAGCGGCGACCTTGATATGGTGCGGCACTCGGTTGCATGGGTGCTGAAATCACTTCTGGAAGCGCTTGTGCTTTTCTTCTCGACGGTAATTTTCTTCTTCACGATAGATGCGCTCATGGCAGTCTGCATAATCTCGCTCACGCCTATCATCTTTATCGTTTCGGCGATACTCAATAAAAAGGTAGGTCCTCTCTATCAGGATCTGCGTGACAGGCTTTCGGGAATGAACACTGCCGCAGAGGAAAATATCTCGGGAAACCGTGTAATAAAGGCATTTGCCCGTGAGGAATATGAAAAAGAGCGTTTTGACAAATTCAATGAGGATTACTCCCGTGCGAACAAGAATGCATCGCTCATGTGGCTGAATTTCTACCCCGCTATCGAAGGCACTGCGCAGGCACTTGCCATAGTTCAGCTTCTCGCAGGCGGACTTTTCGTTATTTCCGGACGCATCACTCTCGGCGAATACACCGCTTTTTCCTCGCTGATATGGACAGTTTCCAACCCTATGCGCACCATCGGAAACCTCGTGAACGACCTCCAGAGATTTATGGCATCGGCAAACAAGGTGATAGAATTTTACTATTCACGTTCGACTATCGTTGACCGTCCCGATGCGATAGACTGCCCCGAGCGTTTCAAGGGTGATATCGAATTTAAGAATGTATCGTTCAAATACGGAAACACCGAGGTCCTGCATGACATCAGCTTCAGGATAAACGCAGGCAAAACGGTTTTCAATTTCTGTAATGCCGTATTCTTCCTCATATTTTTTAAGCTGCAGGTTTATGCAGTCCTCAAGTGTTCCTTTGGAAGAAAAATTGTCCTGCGCAAAATTCAGATAAACGACTGGATAAGCTTTCCACGCGTCTGGATTGTCTTTTTCAAGCTGCTCAATCTTCAGTCCATTAAAAAGTTCCTTCTTGCCCTCAAAATATGCCTTTAAGGTTGAAAGAAAAAGACTTTTTCCAAAACGGCGCGGCCGGCTAAGAAAGTAAACCTTTCCTGAATGCACAAGATTGTACACAAATTCCGTCTTGTCTATGTAAATGTAATTGTTTTTTCGTAAGTCTTCAAAGCTCTGAATGCCAATCGGCAGTTTTCTGATATTTTGCATGGAACAATGATAGCATAGAAAAGAGGAAAAATAAATTACTATTTTTGATTACACCAGAATGCGCCTTGAGGTTTTAATTTAAAATTTTTGCTTTAGGTTAAAAAGATATTTATACAAACCTAATGCAGAAAGAAAGAATTTTATAAAAGTTCCGGCAGACGGATTATATTTTAAAATCATTTTCATTTCTTCCTTAGGATTTTTGCCTGTCTTGCAAACAAAAGAGGCTTTCTTTTTGAAAAAACTTTCAACAATAGCTGGATCTGAAAGAATTGCGTCTTTATGTTTTTCAAAAATTTTTTGCATAGCAAGAACTGCTTTTTCAGGATGTGTTGAAATGCTGTCTTTTTGAAAAAATGTATTCACTAGTATTTCATTTTGGTAAAATATTCGGTATTTTTGACTCAATCGTAGAGCTTCATCCCAATCTTGAAGTCGTGGCATTCTAGCATCGAACATTACATTTCTAAAGCATTCTGATTTTCCAAAAATAGTCTGAGTTGAAGCGCAGTTGTATTTTAAAATCTCTTCGTATGAAATCTGCTTGTTTTGGTCAATATTTGGAAAGTTATGTATAAATTTATTTTTTGGAGTACGACATTCCATTTTGCAAATTACAATGTCTGCATTATAATTTTTCAAAAAGCAAAGTTGTTTTTCTAATTTTGTTGTAATCCATAAATCATCACTGTCATTAAATGCAATGAATTCTCCGTCTGAAAGTTCGATTCCTTTATTTCTTGCGATACAGGCGCCGGAATTCTTTTCTAATTTTACATATTTTATTCTAGAGTCATCTATTGATTTTAGAATTTCTTCAGTATTATCAGTTGAGCAGTCATCAACAACAATCAGCTCGATATTCTTGTAAGTCTGATTTAACACAGAAGTTACAGAGTTAAGAATAAGCCGGCCGCGGTTGTAAGTTGGAATAATTACAGATACTAAAGGTTCGTTTTGCATGGTTTATAATTGCTAATTTTTTTTATTAACAATAGCAGAAACCACAACCTGTACTATGACAGCAATGGAAGTTGCTATTGCTCCGGCAGTATTGCCTTTTGTGCCTAAATAGATGGTTGCACCTATTCCTGCGATTCCAAATATAAATGATAATATTTGACCAAGTATTACAGATATTATATTCCCTTTTACTAATGCTGATTGAGATGAAGAAATTCTAAAATCAATAGA
>USNJ01000176.1 GCA_900556055.1 uncultured Ruminococcus sp. | reverse complement strand
CTCCGTAAGGCTGTACTGGAGCGCAGCTATCGGGTTTTCCGCCATTATTCTATCAATAATTTCTTTAACTTCCTTGACGGGGAACGTTTCGGGAGCGGGGTTTCCCGCAGCAAAAGAAATAACCTCGGGATCGACTGTAAATTTGAGTATCTCTCTGATAGCCGAAGCCTGAAGATGTGAAACCTTTTCGGAAAATACGTAATTCATGTAAGGTCCGTCCTTTCAGAAATCTAAAATACACACTTATTATAACACATATTTCTGAAAATAGCAACATAAAATTGAACTGTAAAATACTGTTTCGGATTATTTTACTTTGCTGAAATGAACAAAAAAGCAAATTTCCGCAGCTTTTGTCCGTACCGTGACCCAAGTTCTGCTGTAAGTATAGTCAGCCGCACAAGGTTTTGTGTGTCCCATGCGGATATAATGCCGCACGGTGCTTGTTTTGGCGGAGAAAAATGCGGGCATTATATCGGCGTGGGACACACTTGGCTTCGGGCGTGATGCTGTCCTGCGTGAGAGCTTTGCGGCGGTCAAGTCAAGGGCTGCGGCTTTAGGCAGAAGCGGTGCATATCACAAGGTAAAATTATCCGAAAAAGAAGGGCGAATATGAAAAAACAGGGTTTTCTTTACGGTTCGGTGATACTGATGGCATCGGCAGCTGCGGCAAAGGTGCTGGGTGCTCTTTTTAAAATACCGCTTGCGAATATGCTCGGCGGAACGGGAATGGGCTATTTTTCCTGCGCATACGGCGTGTTTATGCCTGTTTACGCGCTGTCAGTGACGGGACTTCCCACAGCTGCCGCAGCGCTTACAGCCGAAAACTGCGCCTGCGGACATTACAGTAACGTCCGTGAGATACGGAAGACCGCACTCAGAGTATTCGGACTTCTCGGCATATTTTCATCGCTTGTGATGCTGCTTTTTTCTGTGCCGTTCTGCCGATATTTTGCGGGATCTGAATATGCACTGCCGGCTGTACTGATGATCGCTCCCGCTGTGCTTACGGGGTGCCTGACGGCGGTTTACAGAGGCTGCTTTGAGGGAATGAGAAATATGTACCCTACAGCATTATCACAGCTTGTTGAAGGTGCGGTCAAGCTTGTATGCGGACTTGCACTATGCCGTATGACACTTAGATTTGCTGAGAGTGATCCTGCCGGATTTGCGGAGACATTTTCATTTCTGAATATTGATATGTCCCGTGAGGAGGGTGTGCTTTCCGTCGCAGCTGCGGCGGCTGTTTCGGGCATAACGCTGTCTGGGATAGCCGGCACTGCATGGCTTGCGGTCAGGCTGAAGCTCCGCGGTGACGGAATAACCGCCGCCGAACTTGCGGCTGACAGTCATATCGGAAGCCGCCGTGAAACGGTAAGATCGCTTGTAAAGATCGCCGTTCCCGTTGCGATAGGCTCACTGGTGACAAATCTCACATCGCTTATCGACCTCGGAACGATAATCCGCATAACAGAAAAAAGTGCGGCGAAGTATCCCGTCTATTTTTCGGAGATATGCGGCGGGATAAAGGGTGCGGAAAACATTGCAAACTTCATTTTCGGCAGCTTTACGGGGCTTGCGGTGACGATATTCAACCTGATCCCGTCAATAACCAATATGTTCGGCAAGGGGATAATACCGTCGGCGGCTGAGGCATGGGCGGAGAAAAATGCGGAAAAGCTCAGAAAATGCACGGCGGATTCGCTTATTGCCGCTGCTGCGGTAGCCGTGCCTGCGGGAATTGGCATATCCGTGCTTGCGGGACCTGTGCTGAATGTGCTGTTCGGTTCACGTCCCGCAGAAACTGCGCTGTCCGTGCTGCCGCTTGAAGTGCTGGGGACAGGCGTTATATTCCTGTCGCTGACTGTACCTGCTTTCTCGGTGATGCAGGCTTCGGGAATGGCGGGTATGCCCGTGCGTATAATGCTTATTGGAGTTGCCGTAAAGCTGGTGCTTAACTGTCTGCTTGTGCCGATACCGCAGCTTAATGTAACGGGTGCGGCGGTTTCAACAGCTGTATGTTACGGGATAATGTCGGTTATCTCCGTGTTCATACTTTGCAGACGCACGGGGATATCCCCGGGAGATATAGCTGTGCCTTTGTGCGGGATACTTTTTTCGGGGATATTGTGCGGTGCGGCTGCATATGCGTGCAGCATGCTTATAAGCTGGAATTCGGAGCTGCTGAGGCTTGCTGCGTCCGTATCTGCGGGCGGTCTTGCATATGCTGCGGCGGTGTTTGCACAGAAAGATCTCAGAAACCGCATTACAGGATTGGCAGCATCATGAAAATATGGCATGAAATTACACGCCCGGACTAACTGGTTTTATCGTAAATAGGTGAATTCAGGGCAGAAAATCAGTTCAGCTTGTATAGAAATCAACGAAAAAAAAGTGTAAAGAATGTTGAAAATGCTAAAATCATAAAAATATTGAAAAAAAGCTTGAATTTATCCGCAAGATGGGTTAATATAGAAAAGTACCCACCGTAAAAGGGCATTTGCCGTGTGTAAAGGAGGTTTTCGGTATGGAATTTGAGTTCAAGGAAAAATATGATATCAATGACCTGCTTGAAATTATGAAGATACTTCGTTCCGAGAACGGCTGCCCGTGGGATAAAGAGCAGGATCACAAGTCAATCCGCAAGGACTTTATTGAAGAGGTCTACGAGGCTGTCGAGGCTATCGATACCGAGGACAGCGAGCTTCTCAAAGAGGAACTCGGAGATGTGCTTCTCCAGGTAGTTTTTCATTGCAGGATCGAGGAGGAACAGGGAAGATTTGCTTTCGGCGATGCTGTTGACGGCATATGCAAAAAGCTTATCGTAAGGCATCCTCATGTGTTCGGCGATATTAAGGCCGATACAAGCGATGAGGTGCTGAAAAACTGGAATGATATAAAGCAGAAGACCAAGGGTCAGGAAACATATACAGAAACTCTGAAGTCCGTATCAACGGCACTTCCGTCGCTTATGAGGGCGCAGAAGGTCGGCCAGAGGGCTGCGAGGGCAGGCATGGATTTCGAGTCCGCAGATGAAGCGCTGATGCGCCTTGAAGAGGAGATAACCGAACTCAGGGCAGCAATTGCATCGGGAGACCGGGATTCCGTTTCCGAGGAGATTGGCGACGTTCTTTTCTCGGCTGTCAATGTTTCAAGACTTCTCAAAACAGATGCTGAGGAGGCTCTTTACAGAGGTACAGATAAATTTATCGGACGTTTTGAACGCACCGAGGATCTTATAAGGCTGCAGGGGAAAGATATGAAAACCCTTAGCATAGATGAGCTGGACGTCTACTGGCAGAAGGCTAAGAATTAACAATTTTGTGGAGGTAAAATAACATGACAAAGGCAGATTTAATCAATGCGGTAGCTGAAAAGAGCGAGCTCAGCAAGAAGGATGCAGAAAAGGCAGTAGCAGCTTTTACAGCAGCTGTTACAGATGCACTCATTAAGGGTGACAAGGTTCAGATCGTTGGCTTCGGCACATTTGAAGTACGCGACAGAAAGGCTAAGATGTCCATCAATCCCAGAACTAAGGAAAAGAAGGAAGTTCCTGCTAAGAAGGCTCCTGCATTCAAGCCCGGCAAGGCTCTTAAAGAGGCTGTTGACGTTAAGTAATTCCTTTGTATTGAATATACTGCTGCGGGGACGTTCAACGTCCCCGTTTTCAGGTAAAACAGCGTATCCGAAAACGAATAAATGTAAATTTTATCGGGCAATATGATATACAAATAATGTCGGATACGGCGTTTTGCATGAAAATCAGCATTTTTGTCAGGAGAGAAAAGTATGAGACTGGATAAATATTTAAAGGTCACAAGGCTTATCAAGCGCAGAACCGTTGCCAATGAAGCGTGTGATGCGGAAAAGATCTATGTGAACGGCAAGCCCGCAAGAGCGTCGTATGAAGTGAAGGTCGATGATATAATCGAGATAAACCTCGGTCAGAAGCCTCTCAAGGTCAAGGTGCTTTCAGTAAGCGAATATGCAACAAAAGAGAATGCGGCGGATAACTATATCGTTGTTGACTGAGTGGCGGATATTGTAAGTAATCGTTTAACCGCTGTGTTTTGTATGACTTTACATTTTCAATCGTTTTCGATGACTGCGTTTTTGATACGGTATAGTTTTTGCACAAAAACATTTTAACATTAACGTACCCTTTATTTATTTTGACATAGTAATATGCGTATAATAAGAAAAATAATTCCTTAATATGGAATTCGGATATGGCAAAATGTTCAAAATCGGATGCGTAGTTTGTGCATAATCACAAAAATTTATTAAAAAGTATCAAAAACCATTGACATATTGGCTTTTCAGTTGTATATTTAGGGTACGAAAACGTTTTAAAACAAAATTTCAAAAACATAAATCTGCGGGGCGTATTCAGATATCCGAAGATCTGCACC
>USNJ01000175.1 GCA_900556055.1 uncultured Ruminococcus sp. | reverse complement strand
TATCCTGTGTCCGTCCGCATCGGGGTGCGGATCAAATTTGTTATTCTCAAAATGTATTATATCGGGAAAATTGTCTTTTCCTACATCGGATATATCGGCGATAAGATAGCGTTTTGCACAGCTTACATCAATAAATCTGTTCATCTTGTCGATATATGTCTGAACTATATCTCCCATATGTATTCCGAGCCGCTTGAAATTCCAATGGCGGTACGGATTGAAATAGCCTGTTACAACAAGCTCAGCATCCGGGTTTATCTCACGTATATCATCTATCAGCGTATTCCAGTCAGCGGTAAATGTCTTAAATTCCTTATTGAGTGCCGCTGTTTCGGGAGATTTTTTGTTTGAATAAGCAAGGTAGAGCAGCAGAACGACTTCGGGAGTTATGGAATCTGCAAGCTTGTCCGCTGAGATCTCTGTATCAGGGAAATCGACTCCCGCATATTCCGCTGCCGTGCGCAGGAACGGTATAAAGAGACTGTTTGCTCCGACAGAAAGAGTTATCACATCAGCCTGTGCTATCTTGTCCGAATTATCGGACACTATCTTTATCACATCGGCAGCATCAGCTCCGCATTGAGTGAGGTCATAATACTCATTGGCATTTATGGCTTTTGCCGTCAGTGCGGCATATGAATCCGCCCTGTCATCAAGTCCGTAGCCGTATGCGATGCTGTCGCCCAATGCTGCATAGACAGGCTTATCTTCAGTATTTTTCTGTGCTGCATTTGCATCGGCTGCAAATGCGGGACAAAGCATTGCTGCTGAAATAACGGCAGCTGTCAGTACGGCTGATATTTTCAAAGTTTTCACCCTGTTTCGCTCATAATTTTATATACTATTATTATATTCCTTGATGCGGTTTATGTCAAGTTATTTGTTCAGTATTTGTTCTTCCTGATTTACCCTGCTGTTTTATTTCCTCGGAAATTGCAAAAACAATAATAGAAATATATACATAAAAACAGATATTTACTTTTCTATTTTTATTTTATTTCTATTTTGCCGAAATGTATTTGTTTAACGGATAAATAAGCTGCGGACGCAATATGTCCCCGTGAGCAGACACTTTCTTTCTGAAGATAGCTTTTTTACAGATGGGACTATGTTACGGTACCGGATAAGGCTGCGGCTTTGCTTACAGCCGCATATCACAAGAAAGTAAAATTATCCGAAAATAAAAAAAGAACTGCCGCAGAAAGCGACAGTTCCCATAAATTTTCAGATGATCTCAGATCAGCCGTCAACCTTAACAGTCCAGCCGAACTTATCCTCAGTCTTGCCCCACTGGATACCCGTGAGAGTATCATAAAGCTTCTGAGAAATTGTACCGATCTTGCCGTCATTGATGATCATGTGCTTGTCACCATACTTCAGCTCGCCGATAGGAGAAATTACAGCAGCTGTGCCTGTGCCGAATGCCTCGTCAAATGTACCGTTGTCATATGCAGCAACCAGCTCGTCGATGGAAAGATCTCTTTCCGTTACCTTGTAGCCCATTGAACGGAGAAGCTCGATGCAGGACTTTCTTGTGATACCGCCGAGGATAGAACCTCTGTCAAGGCTAGGAGTGATGACCTCACCATTGACAACGAAGAATACGTTCATTGCGCCAACTTCATCAATATACTTTCTGTGAACACCGTCAAGCCAGAGAACCTGAGCATAGCCCTGCTTCTCAGCCTCGTCCTGAGCCTTCATTGAGATAGCGTAGTTTGCAGCTGCCTTTGTGAAGCCTGTACCGCCTGTTACCGCACGTACATACTTCTCCTCAACATAGATCTTGACAGGAGCAAGACCTGCTGCATAGTAAGCTCCGACAGGTGAAAGGATAACGCAGAAGATGAGGTGCTTAGCGGGATGAACGCCGAGCATAGCGTCTGTTGCGAATATGAAGGGTCTTATGTAAAGAGATGTGCCTTCAGCGGAGGGTACCCAGTCCTCATCGACCTTAACGAGAGCTTTGATAGCTTCGATAGCGAACTTCTCGTCGATCTTAGGAATGCAAAGACGGTCGTTGGAAACGTTCAGTCTTGCCATATTCTGATCGGGTCTGAACAGCTGGATCTTTCCGTCAGCTGTACGGTATGCCTTCATACCCTCGAAATCAGCCTGACCATAGTGGAGGCACATAGCAGAAGGATCGAGCGGAATGGGAGCGTAAGGTACGATTCGTGCGTCATGCCAGCCCTGTCCCTCATCGTAATTCATCAGGAACATGTGGTCGGTAAAGATCTTGCCGAAACCAAGCTTGGACTCATCGGCAGGCTTTGCCTTTGGTGCTGTTGTTTTTGTGATTTTGATTTCCTGCATTGAAAAAACTTCCTTCCGTAAGCGGCTGATGCCGCATAATTTGCTTATAGTGATATTATAACAAATATTTCAGCATTTTACAAGTGTATTTTAATGCAAGATTACACAAAAAAAGTTCTTGCATTTTAACTATTTTTGTGATATAATAGTTATGTTGGATAAAATGTTTCCGTAGCTCAGCCGGATAGAGCGACCGCCTCCTAAGCGGTAGGTCGGGTGTTCGAATCACCTCGGGAACGCCAGCTTAAAGCCGCAGATCTTTGATGGTCTGCGGCTTTTCTGTTTATTGATCTGCTATGCATAGTTTTCCTCTGAACAGATATACTCCGAGCCGCTGTTTCAGCTCTGCCGCATACTGACGGGAAACAACGACCTTTTCCCCCGTGAACAGCACTGCTTCATATCTGCCCGAGAAGGACGGTGTTATCCAATCTATCATGTAGCTGTTCAGAACGACCGATTTCGATGCACGAAAAAAAGCCGTTCCCTGACACTTTTCCTCAAACTCATACAGCTTCATTTTTGTTTCATAGACATCATTTTCGCAGTAGATGAACGAACGGTTCTCGACTACCTCAAAATAAAGTATCTCACCGATCGGTATCCTGTGTATCTCATCGTCCTTCATTCCGATGATAACTCTGTCAAATCCTCTGATGCGGTCAATAAGCTTCATCGTTTCGCTGCCCTGTCCGTGACATCGCAGAACAAGCTCTTCCTCCGCATCACCGTTAATGTTTTCTATTATGACCTTCATGCTATCCCCCGCCTTCCTTCGTTTCGTCAGTGGTATTGAATGTTCGGAAAAAAAGTCTTACATGCCTGTCGAGCCTTTCCAGGCACTCGGCTTCACGCTCAGGCTGACGGTCGCAGACACCAAGCAGCGTTATTATCGGCGCAGTGTACATAAGCGCCAGAACATTGGGATCCTCGTTTATTATCTGCCCCTCAGCTATCAGTACCTTGAACAGTCCCGCATGATAATCCGTCAGGCGGTCGATATAACGCTTTGTGTAAAGCTCGGCAATTTCAGGCGAACGGAACTGCTCGATCGTCATCATCTTCCTGAATCTGCACACATTTTCACTGTGCAGAGAATAAAGGAACATCCGGCGCACCTTTTCAGCAAGTCCGTCCTCGCTTATCCCCGTAAATACAGGCACATCCTTTTCCGAATCCTGCACATGCACCGAGATCTTTCCCGTATCACGCTCATACTGTGCTGCCGTGGCTTCAAATATCGCATCAAATATCGCCTGCTTGCCGGGAAAATGATTGTAGAGCGACGGTGCCTTTATTCCGACAGCCTTTGCGATCTGTCCTACACTCACCGTATCGAATCCGTGATTCGAAAAAAGCTCCAGTGCCGCATCAAGTATCCTCTGCTTTGTATCTTCCTGTTTCATTGCTTCCTCCAGCTAACTAACGTTCGTTAGTATGATTTTATCACTATATTTTTCATTTGTCAAGTATTTTTTGGATAATTTTACTTTGAGAGAAATCCTGCCTTTACAGTGTCGCCGCCGCTTTTGAAAGCGCCGTCGCTTTCTCCCCCTGTCGCTTATGTTATCTTCAGCGTCCCAACCGTGTCCTCACGGGGATATCATGCGTCCGTAGCAGGCTCAGTTACATATCTATCAATTGATAGATTGCATACTTCGGTATTTTCTTTATCCGTAAGAGCAGGAGAAAAAGCTGTTTTTATATTTGAAACATAAATTATAATTACAATTTCAGTTAATTTATAATCACTTCTATTTCTATTTGATTTTGCTTTTATTAAAATAGGCACAAAAAATCGCTGTCCCGCAAATAAGCTGCGAAACAGCGATCAGTGTTTATCAGATCAAATTCAGAGTAAATCCAAAATCAAATGACTTTTCGGAAAGCCTGTACTGCGGCAGAAGCTCAGGTCCGCAGGACGCTGAACCCACACCCGACATCTTGTAGTCGATGCAGAAAACATTTCCCGCAAATCTTTCAAGCTCAAAGTTATATTTCTTTCCGGCAAGTTCTTCCTGAGTGTATTCCGAGAAACTGAAGCTTATATCGGAATCCGAAGCAAATCTGAGTCTGTCCGTTTTATTGTACAGCTCAACA
>USNJ01000174.1 GCA_900556055.1 uncultured Ruminococcus sp. | reverse complement strand
GTGATTGATAATTGGCTTTAGAGGATTTGTTCAAGGTAGTAAAAACACGCTTTAACAGTGATGACGAGCCTTCGCATGAGACCAAAAGCGAGGTGGATATCCCTGCCGATCTGCTGTTCAAATGCCCCAGATGCTCATCTGTCTATCTTGATGAGGAGTTCACAAAAAATCTGAAGGTGTGCAAAAACTGCGGATATCACGCAAGGATCACTGCAAGAGAGCGTCTTGATATCACAGTTGACAAGGGCAGCTTTTCGGAATATGATGCAGATATGATAAGCTGCAATCCGATAGATTTTCCGGGATATGAAGAAAAACAGGCAGAGCTTCGTGAAAAAACAGGTCTGAAGGATGCTGTTATCACGGGAGAAGCGGAGATCAGGGGCGAAAAGTGCGTTATCGGTATCATGGATTCCAGATATATGATGGCTTCCATGGGCTCGGTTGTCGGTGAAAAGATCACAAGGGCATTTGAAAGAGCGACCGAGAAAAAGCTCCCGATCATACTGTTTACCGCATCGGGCGGCGCACGTATGCAGGAGGGAATAGTATCTCTCATGCAGATGGCAAAAACAAGCGGTGCTGCGGCGAGACATTCGGCTGCGGGGCTGCTGTATATAACGGTAATGACCGACCCCACGACAGGCGGCGTAACAGCGTCGTTTGCATCGGAGGGTGACATCATAATCGCTGAACCGAAGGTACTTATAGGCTTTGCGGGCAGGCGTGTTATCGAAGGAACGATCAAGCAGCGGCTGCCCGAGGATTTCCAGTCAGCGGAATTCCAGCTTGAGCATGGCTTTGTCGATATGATAACCGAAAGGAAGACCATGCGCAGGACGCTTGCACATATCCTGAAGCTTCATAAGAAGTCGGATGAGGTGCTTGCTTCGTGCGGAAAGCAGGCTGATATCCCTGTCAATAATTATAATGCATGGGAACGCCTTGAGGTCATCCGCAATAAGAACCGCCCGACTGTCAGGGATTATATCCCGATGATATTCAGCGATTTCTTTGAGATGCACGGCGACAGGCTTTACGGCGATGACGGTGCGATCATAAGCGGAATTGCACGTCTTGGCGATATGCCCGTGACTGTTATTGCGCAGGTCAAGGGAAGAAATATCGAAGAAAACAAGGCATCCAACTTCTCGATGCCACATCCCGAGGGATACAGAAAGGCACTCAGGCTTGCAAAGCAGGCGGAAAAGTTCCATCGTCCCGTTATCTGCTTCATTGATACTCCCGGTGCATTCTGCGGAGTTGAGGCGGAAAAGAGGGGACAGGGCGAGGCTATCGCAAGAAATCTCTTTGAGTTCATGACGCTGAAAACTCCCGTTGTATCTATCGTCCTCGGTGAGGGCGGAAGCGGCGGCGCACTTGCACTCGGCGTATGCGATGAGCTGGCAGTTATGGAATATGCACAGTATTCGGTAATATCTCCGAGAGGCTTTGCGTCGATACTCTGGAAGGATGCATCCCGCGAAAAGGAAGCATGCTGCATAATGAAGATAACCGCTGAGGATCTTGTTGAGCTTGGCGTTGCGGAAAGGATCATCGAAGAACCCGCAGGCGGAGCGCATAACGATCCGGGTCAGGCTGCCGAAAATATCGCAGAATATCTGAGAGAAGCTGTTGCGAGAATATCGGCTGAAAGCTTTGATGATCTGCTTGAAAAACGCTATAACAAGTTCAGAAAAATCGGCGTATTCAATGAAAACGGCGGAAAAAATTCGGTATAATTATGCAAAAAAAATTTGCCGTTGATATTGACAAGCGGCGGATTATATACTATACTTATAAAGGATTTATCAAGAATGGAGGTTTACGGTAATGGTATTTGATAAGGTAAAGGAACTCGTTGCAGACCAGCTCGACGTTGAAGAAGAGAAGGTTACTGCTGACGCTAATCTTCAGGACGACCTCGGAGCTGATTCTCTCGACGTTGTTGACCTTGTAATGGCTCTTGAAGATGAGTTTGAGATCGAAATCCCCGATGAGGCTGTTGAGACAATCAAGACAGTCGGCGATATCGCTAAGTATATCGAAGAAAATCAGGATAAGTAATCTGCAAATTCCGCATTTAAATCCGCAGGCGATCTGTCTGCGGATTTTTATTATCTGACAGGAGTTGGTTCAATGAAAAAGATCATTATTGCTGTATCAGCATTAACACTGCTCTGCGGATGTCATGCCGATGCCGCTCAGCGTGAGATATCACATGCCGATCCCGATGTATGCTTTGAAGTCATACAATCGGTAGGCGAATTTCACAATGCCGCATCATCGGTGTTTAATCCAACTGGCGCAGATGAGATCTGTGTTTCGGTCACATACGATGAGCAGAATTATTATGACAGTGCAGACCGCAGGTATTATGCGGTTTCGGACGGAGCTTTCGGCGGCGAAACATCGCTCGGCAGCGTTAAGGATTTCTGCGACGATTATATGACATTCAGCTGCTTTGACGCATTCAATAACGGCGGACTTCGCTATTCATATTCCGAAAAGGAGAACCGGCTTTATGTCGGCGTTCTTGAAATCGGTACCGCACCGTCATGGAGCGAATGGTATATTGACAGCATAGATGTCCTTTCAGAGGACAAATGTACCGTAAATATCGTGCTTATGCCCAGCACTGACGGCGTATGCGACGGTACGGAGGATCAGAAATTTACAGTCGGAATGGTCAGGGACGGCGAAAAATGGCTTGCTGACAGCTGCTCCGATCTTTACAGCTTCACCGAATACAAAATGTTTTCTGAATGAAATTTCACTCTGTCTTTCATGCTCTTTTTATAATATACATTTCAGATGAATTTATGCATATGAATATGAATATTATGCAGTATAATGTGAATATTTTTCAAAACCACTTGACATTTCTGCATATTGGTGTATAATATAAAACAGTGGCTGCGATGTACATTTTTATCGTCAGCGGAATTATATTCTAGGAGGAAACTTTCATGGCAAAGGCAAAAAAAGATGTTAAAAAAGTAGTTCTCGCATATTCCGGCGGTCTGGATACTTCTATCATTATTCCTTGGCTCAAGGAAAACTACAATAACTGCGAGGTTATCGCTGTTTCCGCTGACGTTGGACAGGGAACAGAGCTTGACGGACTCGAGGAAAAGGCTAAGAAGACAGGCGCTTCCAAGCTCTACGTTGAGGATCTCAAGAAGGAATTCGTTGAGGACTTCATTTTCCCCACACTGAAGGCTCAGGCTGTTTACGAGGGAAGATATCTGCTCGGTACTTCTTTCGCTCGTCCTGTTATCGCTAAGAGGATCGTTGAGATCGCTAAGGCTGAAGGTGCTGACGCTATCTGCCACGGCTGCACAGGTAAGGGCAACGACCAGGTTCGTTTTGAGCTTGCTATCAAGGCTTTCGCTCCTGATATGACTATCATTGCTCCTTGGAGAGAGTGGAACATCAAGTCCCGTGACGAGGAGATCGACTACGCTGAGGCACACAATATCCCCCTGAAGATCAGCAGAGAAACAAACTACTCCAAGGATAAGAACCTCTGGCATCTGTCCCACGAGGGTATGGATCTTGAAAAGCCCTCCAATGAGCCCCAGTACAACAAGGACGGTTTCCTTGAACTCGGCATCTCTCCCGAGAAGGCTCCCGACAAGGCTACATATGTTACTATACATTTTGAAAAGGGTATTCCTACCGCTCTGAACGGCGAAACTGTTGACGGCGTTACACTTATCGAAAAGCTCAACAAGATCGGCGGCGAGAACGGCATCGGTATCACAGATATCGTTGAGAACCGTCTTGTTGGCATGAAGTCCAGAGGCGTTTACGAGACACCGGGCGGAACTATTCTGTACCACGCTCATGAGGTTATGGAAACTATCACTCTTGATAAGGCTACACAGCGTCTGAAGCAGAAGCTTGCTATCGACTTCGCTGATCTCGTTTACAACGGCGAGTGGTTCACACCTGTTCGTGAGGCTCTGTCCGCATTCGTTGACAAGACTCAGGAAACAGTTACAGGCGATGTTAAGCTGAAGCTCTACAAGGGCAATATCATCAACGCAGGCGTTACATCTCCTTATACCCTCTATGATGAGGAAGTTGCAACATTCGATGCTGACGATGTTTACGATCAGTCTGATGCTCAGGGCTTTATCAATCTGTTCGGTCTGCCCACAGTTGTTAAGGCTAAGATGGACGCTAAGAGAGCAAAGTAATCGCTCCGAACGTTTTATCAATATGAATTTTTCCCGCAGGATGTTTTTATCCTGCGGGATTTTTTATGCAAATATCGTCGGTTGACAAAAACGGAAAAATGTGTTAAACTATAAATATATACGCAAAAAAGGGGAATTTGCATGAGCGGCGATAGAATAAAGATTGCATATATTGGCGGCGGCTCTGCACGCTTCGGCTGGCGTTTTATGTCGGAGCTT
>USNJ01000173.1 GCA_900556055.1 uncultured Ruminococcus sp. | reverse complement strand
GATCGCAAAACGGTCTTCGGAGGGTGCTTTTTTATACGCTCTTGCTACCTTCAGCGTTTCACCGTCAAACTCAGCTTCAACGGGCTTCATTATCGGTTCGATGCGTCCTTCGGGAAGTGCATGAACATCGATCTTAAGCTCATTGCAGATCTTCATGACATTGTTTATGGTCGAATTAAGGAGACCTCTTTTGAGTATCGTCTCAACAGTGGTATAAGGGATCCCCGCTTTGATTGAAAACTCTCTAACGCTTCTGTAACGAGATGTGATAAGGTTTTTCAGATTTGTTTCAAGCTCGTTCATACAACAGACATCCTTTCAATAATAATGCACTGTGAGGAATAAAAATGTATAAAAATCTTCTGAAGGAAATGCAGTACCGCCGTTTGTCAGAAAAAGAAGCGGCAGATCTTCTGAATATCAGCGGAAAGGAATTCCGCCGCAAGGTCAGGTCAGACTCACTGACAACGCTTGAAGCATTAAAACTCGCAGATGCGCTGAACATCAGAGACATAAACTATCTTTTCAGAAGCTGATCCATCAGAATCTTCTGCTCTTATTGACTCTCTTTATGCGGCGCTTTTTCTTCTTTGTGGCTGATACGTAGATTATTACATATGCAACTACAAGCAGCACTGCTGCACCTGCGGCGATCTTGAACATAGACGACTTCGTGAATTTCTTTGCAAGATCGATATTGTAATCAAGCATTGAGATCTCAACATCCTCATTTGCGACGAGATCGGTAGTGAAAAGCGTCTCGCCCGAAAGCTTCAGCGTCATTGTGCCGAGCTTATCACCCTTTTTGACAGGTGCCTGCACCTCATCGTCCTTGACGATCTCGCGTGAGATGTTGTTTTCATCGTAGGTATTCGGCCAGAGCATTGAAAATTCATTCTTCGGGCTTATGCTGACATGATCCTTGTCCTGACCGAATTTGACAAGCACCTCAGCAACAGCCTCTTCATTTTTAATGAGCTTCTTATATTCAAATGTGTTGAATGCCCACTCATAGATATTCTTGTGGTCGGTATACTGATAGTTTGCCTTGCTTCCGTCCTCAAGATACATAGGAGCACCCAAAGTAACGAGCATGTAATTATTTCCGTCCTTGCTTGCCATAGTGACAAGGTTTCTTCCCGATTCGTCGAGAGTTCCCGTCTTTATGCCCTTTGCATATGCATAATAGAACTCGCTTGCGGGCTTCAGCATATTATTCGTGTGATATATGGGATTTTCCCAGCCGTTTATATGCTTGTTTGTAGGCGACAGCTCATATTCAACAGTTCCTGCGATCTCCATGAACTTAGGATAATTATTTATCGCATACTGCGTGATAAGCCCTATATCTCTTGCTGTCGTATACTGCTCCGCATCAAAAAGTCCGTGCGGATTGACAAAATGAGTGCCGGTGCAGCCGATCTCCTCAGCCTTTGCATTCATCATATCAACGAAATTCGGAATGCTTTCCCCGCCTACATAATAAGCAAGCGTACCCGCCGCCTCGCATGCCGATGCCATAAGCATAGCGTGCATAAGGTCATTTGCGGAAGCGACCTCGCCTCTTGAATAATCGCAGGTGGATGCGCCCGTCATGTAGAGTTCATCGAAAACGACAAGCGGGGCTTCAATATATGTGTTATCCAGATCGGGAATATTCTCCAGAACCAGAATTGCAGTCATTATCTTAGTAAGTGATGCAGGATAGCAGCGCTTATCGGCATTTTTCTCGTAAAGGACCATATCCTTATCGAGATTGACAAGATAAGCCGCATCACTTTCAACAACAAAATTCGGAGTAAATGTAACTGCCGACGCTTTAAGTCCGAACACCATAGAAAGCGCCAGAAGTGCAGCAGAAGCCGCAGCAGTAAATCTGACAAAAATTTTCTTATGCATCAAACCAATACTCTCCCAAAATAATCGGTCATTCGGCGATCTCTGTTTTTTCAAGTATCTCATCAAGCACGCTTTCGGCGGTATCTCCGCCAAGCCTTGCTTTCGGAGACATAACGATCCTGTGTGAGCATACGTCCCTCCAGACAAATCTTACATCATCGGGAACGGCATAATCCCTGCCTCTCAGCAGAGCTGTGGATCTTGTCATGGCAGTCAGTGCGACTGTTCCTCTCGGGCTTATTCCGAGCTTTATCATAGGGTGATTTCTCGTTGCGTCCGCCAGATCGACGATATATCTGTACACCTTATCGCTGACAAAGACAGTTTTCGCCGCCTCCTGCATAGCGATTATATCGTTTTTGTTCATGATGCTGCGGACATTTTCGGCGGTCTTTCCCTCCGCCCTGGCTTTGAGTATCCCGATCTCGCTTTCCTTGTCGGGATATCCCATCGAAATTCTGATAATAAATCTGTCAAGCTGCGATTCGGGAAGCATCTGTGTTCCCGCCGAGCCGATAGGGTTTTCCGTTGCAATAACAAAATAAGGCCTGGGAAGCTGCCTTGTAACGCCGTCAACGGTAATGCTTTTCTCTTCCATAGCTTCAAGCAGTGCTGACTGTGTCTTGCTTGATGTACGGTTGATCTCGTCCGCAAGGAAAAGGCTGCAAACAGCAGCACCTTCCTTATATTCAAATCTGCCTGTCTGCTTGTTGTAGACGTTAAACCCCACAACGTCCGAGGGCAGAACATCGGGTGTGAACTGCATACGCTTATAATCGAGAGAAAGCGCACGTGAGAAAGCCACTGCAAGCGTGGTCTTTCCTACTCCGGGGATATCCTCCAGCAGGACATGGCCGCCCGAAGCTATTGCAAGCAGTATTTTCACGATGATGTTATCCTTGCCGATGACCGCTTTTCTGACCTCTGAAATAACATCCGAAGCCTGTCCGAGAATATGTTCATTGCTGACGCTCAAGTGAAAATCCTCCCAAGTCCGAAAGAGCCGCCGCCCATCATGAACGGCGGTTTTACGTCGTTATCAGCCCATTACGAGCAGAGCCATATCTCCGTTGTTGCCCTCTCCGGAATCCTTGATGACCTGAACAACATTCTTGATTATAGCCTTAGGTGTATTGTGGAACTGGTATGCGAACATAGCCATAGCATAAGCAAGATCTTCCTTGGTCTTGCCCTTTGTATAGCATGCAAGAAGAAGTCTTACTGCATTGAAAAGTGCGCAGAAGAAGATGTAGTTATCCCATACCGACATGGAAGGATCAGCAAAAGGCATGCTGAGCGACCAAAGGAATGTTACCATAAAGTTTTCGATGTAATGCTCATTTCCCTTGAGGAAGTCGTTGTAGAAATCCTGCTTCAGATTAAGATAATTTGTCACCTGTTCAGTATACTTTTTATCATCGGTCTTTTCATCATTCTTATCTATGCCGAGATTTGCATAGATAGTATCCATGATCTCGCCGAACTGTTCATTGCTGTTGAAGATATCAAGGAATGCAAGACCGTCCTGCATGCTGTATCCGGGGTTGCGGTTCAGCTGAAGGAAGTTCTTCACAACATCGTTATATTCCTCTCTTGCGATAAACTGGGAAACGAAAGCAGGGATAGCCTCTGCCTGATTTCTGTCAATGATCTCCTGAACAGCCTTGAGAGCATAGTTGAGGACGAGCATTCTTACCTCAAAAGCAGCCTCTCTTCTCTGGAGGATGTTCATCATCATAGTCTTTAAAGGCCAGTAATACTGGAGCTGAGGGAACTTTGCAAGCTTTTCCTTTATAGACTTTTCATAAGCCTCATCTCTTTCCTTGTCGGGATTCAGCTTATACATCTGGAAATTGATCTTATCGGTATGCTCCATAAGAAGCTTTACAGTATCAACATTGTTAAGTGTAAAAACGTATTCAGCCGCAGCGGGAGTGAAGATTATTTCGCAGGGCAGATCTCCCTTTTCCTCGCGGTTCCAGCTGTCTGAGTATTCTTTATAAAAGTCGGGTGCTATAAGTGGATATGACATTAAACTTTCCTCCATAATTTTGAAATTAAAAGCACATTTCATCTTCCGTGCCTACATATACATTTATTATATCACACATTTTTATAAAATGCAATTGTTTTTTTATTTTTTTGCTCCGCATACGGATTTTTTCGGATCATGCAGCAAGACCGCAATATACAGCCGCAGTATTTGCAAATATGGCTGATGATGATTTTGCTGAAACAATATACAACACCATACGCTTTAACAATAAATCTATGCGAAATACCGCTGCTGATTTTACAGGAATTGCTGTTCACGAAATGGGACATATAATTTCTGCAAATGTTTCGGTTTACTCTGTTGATGTACCATTTATGAAAAAGAAAAAAGGGCAAATCAAACCACGGCGAGCCTTAATTTTAGGAAAAAGCTGAATAATGCGAAGCATTCGTTTCGCCGTTTTGAGCAGCGCTCGAAAATACGTCACTGAGAGGGTTGTGAAAAATGGCAGAAACGATTTATTCAGCGTTTCCTTAGGA
>USNJ01000172.1 GCA_900556055.1 uncultured Ruminococcus sp. | reverse complement strand
CATTATACTACACTACTGCCGCATTTGTCAAGTCTTTATCAAAAATTTTCAGAAAAAATCAGGATAATTTGCAGGAGGCTTATTTTACGACGATATTTACTATTCTGCCCTTGACATATATTTCCTTAACAATAGTCTTTCCGTCAATAAACGCCTTTACCTCGGGAACAGCCTTTGCTTTTTCAAGTGCTGAAGCCTGCTCTTCATCGACACCGACAAAGATCTTGCCCTTGAGCTTGCCGTTTACCTGAACAGCTATTTCAATAGTATCGACTGTCAGCTCGTTTTCATCGCATACAGGCCATGGCTCGTAAGCGATAGTCTTATCATGACCGAGAATATTCCATATCTCCTCGCAGACATGGGGAGCAACCGGAGAAAGCAGCTTGATAAATCCCTCTGCATATTCTCTAGGGCATTTTCCCGCCTTATAAGCGGCATTTACGAATATCATCATCTGGCTGATAGCAGTGTTGAATGCAAGAGCCTCAAAATCATCGGTGACCTTTTTAACGGTCTGATGGTAAACTCTTGTAAGTGTGCCGTCATTATCCTCGGTAATGTTGGCAGACTCGGTGAAGAAGTTCCATACTCTTGTGATGAACTTTCTTGCACCCTCAACAGCCGTGCTGCTCCAGGGCTTTGAAACCTCGAGAGGTCCCATGAACATTTCGTAAAGTCTGAGGGTATCAGCACCGTAATCCCTTACGATATCGCTGGGGTTTACAACGAATTCAGGGAATCTTTTGCCCATCTTGATGCCGTTTTCACCGAGGATCATTCCCTGATGAACAAGCTTCTTGAAAGGTTCCTTTGTAGGAGCAAGACCCTTGTCATAAAGATATCTGTTCCAGATACGTGAATACATTAGATGACCTACCGCATGCTCAGGACCGCCGATATAAAGGTCAACAGGCATCCAGTGCTTTAACAGCTCGGGATCGGCAAACATCTTGTCGTTATTGGGATCAATGTATCTGAAATAATACCAGCTTGATCCTGCTGAACCGGGCATTGTGGAGGTTTCTCTTTTGCCCTTGATGCCGTTATGGTCATATTTCTTCCATTCCTCGGCATTTTCAAGAGGCGCCTTGCCGTTTTTGCCCTTGTAATCCTCCAGCTCGGGGAGAATAAGAGGAAGCTCATCATCATCGAGAACGTGTATCTGACCGTTTTCCGTATGAACAACAGGCACAGGCTCGCCCCAGTAGCGCTGACGTGCAAATATCCACTCTCTGAAATGATAGTTTACAGTGCGCTTTGCAACACCCAATTTTTCAAGCTTTTGGGTGATCGCTTCCTTTGCCTCTTCAACGGTAAGACCCGTGAATTCTTCGGAATTTATAAGCTTATATCCCTTTCCGAGATACTCGCCCTTTTCAAATGCCTTTTCGGAAACATCAACATGACCGAGCTTTTCATCTCCGTCAATGACCTGGATCATATCAATGTTGTGTGCAACAGCATACTCAAAGTCACGCTGATCGTGAGATGGAACAGCCATAACTGCGCCTGTGCCGTAGCTTGCAAGAACGAAATCACCGATGAACATTCTTACTTCCTTGCCGTTTACGGGATTTATGCAGGTAACGCCCTTCAGCTCACAGCCGGACTTTGTCTTGTTCAGCTCGGTGCGGTCCATATCGTTCTTCTTGAGTGTTTCGTCAATGTACGCCTGAACCTCTTCCTTATTGGTTACGCGGGGCATGAGTGACTTAACGATATCGCCGTCGGGAGCAAGAACCATAAATGTGATACCGTAGATAGTCTCGATACAAGTGGTGAATATGCTGAACTCACCGCCGCCCACAATGTCAAACTTGACCTCAACGCCTGTGGATTTGCCGATCCAGTTGCGCTGCATAGCCTTTGTGGATTCAGGCCAGTCGATCTCGTCAAGTCCTTCGAGAAGCTTCTCTGCAAATGCAGGCTGATCTATTACCCACTGCTTCATATTCTTTCTTACAACGGGATAGCCTCCGCGCTCGGATTTTCCGTCGATGACCTCATCATTGGAAAGAACCGTTCCCAGCTCCTCGCACCAGTTTACAGGCATATCAACATACTTTGCATAGCCGTCCAGATAGAGCTGCTTGAATATCCACTGTGTCCACTTGTAGAATTTCGGATCGGATGTCGCAAGCATCTTTGACCAGTCGTAATCAAAGCCAAGCTCCTTCAGCTGCTTGGAGAAAGTCTTGATGTTCTCCTGAGTAAATCCGTTGGGGTGATTTCCCGTTGTTACTGCATACTGCTCTGCGGGAAGTCCGAAAGAATCGTATCCCATAGGGTGAAGGACGTTATAGCCCTGCATTCTCTTCATTCGGGAAACAATATCAGTAGCCGTGTATCCCTCGGGATGTCCGGCATGAAGTCCCACACCCGAAGGATAGGGGAACATATCCAGGACATAGTACTTGGGCTTGGAGAAATCCCACACATCAGTCTTGAAGGTCTGATTTTCTTCCCAGTATTTCTGCCACTTGGCTTCAACCTCAGAGTGGTTGTATTTTTCTGACATTTTTATCAATCCTTTCCGAACGGCAATGCCGCTCACGGTCTGAAAAGACCTATATAAGGCGTTTTACCGCCGTTTATTTCTGTAAAAAAATCTTTTGACATATTTCGGCACATACATTTTATACAATGCAATAGCAGGTATTATGAAAAACAGGAGACAAAATATCAGCAGGACAGTTCCTGTTGCCGCATCGAACTCAGCTTCCGCTGCCGATGAAGCAAAAGCCACGGCAGCAATGACTCCGAAAAGCATATTTATGACCGATACTACCGCACACACCGATCTCGCCCAGCCTGCACCGTTTTTCAGCTTCAGGGCAGCCCATATGCCGCCTACAATCACTGCCAGTCCCAGAGGTGCAAAAGCAAAGCACAGCGTTCCCCCGACAAACAGCGACATTATTATGCTCAGTGTCCTTGCTGCGCTCAGAGAATTATATATGCTCATATTGATCTGTTCGATATCCGACGGCTGATCGTCGGTAAGGTCATTATCCATATCAAATCCAACAGTCTCATCTTTATACAAAGGCGAAGCAGCATCATTCTCCCTCACCTCATAATCAAGGCCTGCATTCGGCTCATCGAACATATCCGTTTTCTTTCTCAGATCCATAAGTATTCACCGATATTTACAGTGCGCCGCAGAATGCCTTTACATTCTTGTTGAACAGAGTCGCCCATGTGACAAATCCGCTGAAGCCAAGAAACGGGAGCATAATAATCAACATTATGGTTGTGTAAAGCGCTCCTAATCCGGTGACCGACGACATGACTCCGCCGAAAATCAGCAGCATCAAAATATACAAAACAGCGGATATGATCGACGTAATTCCGAAAAAGAGCCTTGTTTTATTTCCGCCGTTCATAAAGCAGTACGCAAAATAAATATTCAATATACTTCCGATTATACGTCCTACCGCCTTTGCGGGATTATCCGAAAAGCCGATGATCGCACCGAGAATATTAATACCTGCAATGACCATATACGCTATCGCAATGCCGAGTGCAAGCTTTCTTCCCTTTTCACGCATTACATCGTAATTATCGAAAGTTCCCGTAACAGGCTGACCGTAGGGTGTCTGCGGCTGTCCGTAAGAATTCTGACCATACTGCGGCTGATTATACGGATTCTGCTGATAATTCGGCGTATTTCCGTACTGTGCATTGTTCGGCTGACCGTTCTGAGCCTGACCGTACTGCATATTACCCTGATTTCCGTATGAAACGCCGTTGTAGGGATTTGTACCGTTCTGCGGCTGACCGTAAACCGGGACGCTGCTCTGTTGTGTGTTCTGAGATGCAGCCTGCTTGTTAAGGTCAACGCTGTGAGGAGGTGTGTACATTTCCTCAATCTGCGGTGCCTTCACCTCATCATCTATACCCATACCGAGCTTGTTGTTATCTTCCATGCTAATACCCCCCGCTGATGTTTATGTTAAGTATGCTGAAATATCGACCTCTTCACCATCTCTCCATAGTCTTTCGAGATTGTAGAACTCACGCATATCCTTGCGGAAAACATGAACGACGATATCGCCGTAGTCGATTATGATCCAGTTGGACTGACCTGTTCCCTGAACTCTGAGCGGTTCAAGACCCGATTCCTTCAGCTGATATTCTACCTCGTCTGCGAGAGTTTTCAGCTGAGTTGTGCTTGTTCCGTCGGCAATGATGAAATAATCCGCAATAACGGTTATATCTCCGACCTTTATAACTCTTATATCCTCCGCCTTTTTGCTGTCAAGTGCTGAAACGGCGATCTTAATAGCTTCCTGCTGAGTCATTGACTTCCTCCTTTGCATTTCTGCGAATAATAATTATATGCGTCTATCGTGTGGACGGGTATAAGCGAACCCTTAGCCATTACATCGGAAACGGAAAATTTCACCGCTTCGAGCATCGCCTTTGTGAG
>USNJ01000171.1 GCA_900556055.1 uncultured Ruminococcus sp. | reverse complement strand
TACATCAAGTATTTACTGCGTTTCGCTGCCTTGAAGCTGCGCAAAGTCCCAACGAAAATTTGCTCGTGTTCCGGTTTTTAGAGAACCCCTATTGACATCAAGGGGAAAAAGGTGTATTATATATTATTATAGGATAGTTATGCATATGATCTTAACAGGTCTCGTCCGATGATGGTTTGCATCGGAGAAAGGTTTGATTCAATGTATTTCGGCAGCGTTAAGTTTTTTAAGCGTCTGATACTTGCGGTTGTGTTCGGCTGGATCGCCGTTTCTACATTTTTCGCAGTGTTCTTTGGTATAAAATATAATATTGAAAAGGAAAAAGCCGGCGGAGATGCTGTTGAGGTATCCTCGGACAGTGCTTCGCTGAATGTTCCCGACGGCACATCACTTGAGGATATATATCTGGCAATGTCGGCAAAGGGCTATTCATCGGAGGATATTCTTGATTTTTTGTTGCAGAATGATGAAATGGCGGTTGACAAATTTGTAGAGGAGTATATGAACGGCGGTCAGGATCCCGGGACGGAGACCGGTTCTGCAGAAACGGAAATATCCGCAGAAACCGAAAATGCTGAGACAGAAGCCGTTTCCGAGACTGAAAAGGTTGCGGAAACTGAGGCGGAAGATGCCGATGCACCGTCATATACAAAGCTTTATCCCGATCTTTACGCTGAATATCCAAAGGAGTTCGGCGAGGATACAAAGACTGTATATCTGACATTTGATGACGGACCTTCGGATAATACGCTGATGATACTGTCGATACTGAAAAAGCACAATATCAAGGCGACATTTTTTATGAGCGGAAGCACAACGGAGAAGGGAAAAGCCATAATGAAGCAGGTCGCTGATGAGGGACATGCTATCGGCGTTCATTCCTATTCGCATGATTATGAGAAGATCTACGAAAGCGTTGACAGCTATCTTGATGATTTTTACAATACATACAGCATCATTTACGATGCTACGGGCGTAAAGCCTGAGATATTCCGCTTTGCGGGCGGAAGCTACAACGATTTCAACCACGATATATACGACGATCTTGTTGCTGAGATGACACGCAGAGGTTTCGTATATTATGATTGGAACGTCAGTGCGCAGGATGCCGTTGTTGACCCGACATGGACATACATCTATAATAATGTCCTGAACGGAGTCAAGGGCAATTCCACGAACAGGCAGATCGTGCTTATGCATGACAGCGCAGACAAATATGCTACGGTAACGACCGTTGAAGATATTATAATCGAGCTTGAAAAGGACGGATACAGCTTCGATAAGCTGGACAATACCGTTCCTCCTACGCACATCGTCAAATACTGACGGCACCCATAACGGAAGGACATTCCGCTGTCCGAAAAGGAGTTTTGAAAATGAGTCTAAAGGATAATTTTAATCAGGCGCTCAGGGAGCTTCTCAAAAAAGATGATTTCAGCGGAGGAGAACCCCCTGAGAACAGGACAAAGTCTGAGCTTGACCGCTATCTCGATCCTGTTTCGGATGCGGAAAGCAAGGCTAAGACTCCTTCGTCTGTTTTCGGCGGAGATGAGACGGATAATCTCAGAAATCCGTCATCACTCACATTCAACGACAGAACTGCCGAGCCTTCGAGAGATGAAGCAGCGGTATCTGCCGAGGAACAGCTCAGGAATTCCAAGGACGCTTACGATATATATGCAAATGAGCAGAAGAAAAGCGCCGAGGCTGCAAAAAACGCAGGCTACGGTCAGACAGCGGGTTACAGTGCCGCTGCCGCTGATTTCACGGTAAAGCCTGACAGCGGATATTCTTCGTCATTCACAAGGGAGCAGGCTGCGCAGCCTATCCCGCCATCATACGGTTCGGGCAGGGAGGAAACACGCAGGACATCCGATTTTGCGTCTGCAAATCCGTTTAACGGACAGAATGCGGGAGCAGTCCCGCCTCCGAACTCGCCTATCTACTTCGGCGGCACACCTCCTACCTCGGGCGGCGGATCGGGATCGGGCGGAAACAGCTACGAGGCTGAGGAAACTACCGTTATCTCGCACAACACGATAATTGACGGAAATATCCGTTCATTCGCAAATATCAACATCGACGGAACCGTAAAGGGCGATGTCAGACTGACAAAGAACATCGCTGTTTCGGGCAAGGTCGTTGGTGATATCGAGTGCAACAACGCTGTTATGACAGGCTCGCAGATGCAGGGAAATATTGCGTCCAAGGGTCAGGTCCAGATGGACAGAGACAGCATCCAGCTCGGCGACATCACAGCAAATTATCTTGATCTGAACGGAAAGATCAAGGGAAATATCGAGGTCGGCGGCAAGGCTGAATTCAAGACTGATGCTGTTATCCTCGGCAATATCACAGCTTCTACAATTACCGTTCTTGACGGTGCTACTATCCAGGGATATGTCAACACAACATTCCTCCAGGAAAATTCTTCGAGCATTTTCCCTGACGCTATTTCCGTAACTGATTGACAGATTGCATAAATAGGAGATATGATTTTGTTGCTTGTGCCAAAAATTTCCGATTGACAGCTGTTTTGGTTGAAAATATCGGATTTTTGTGGTATAATAACAATTATGCGATTTAAAACGTTTAAGCTGATGCTTTCAGGGGCATCCGGCTTTTGATATGGCGTGCAGGATATGCATGTCCGCAAAGGAGCGGTTAGGATATGAGCGAAGAAAATACACTCAGAGGCGGGGAACAGCCCGCCGCACCGTCACTGGGAAGCCTTGATTATGCACCTCCCACCAAATCGGCATCGCTGAATGCATCCGGGCTGAGGGCACTTCCCGAGGAGGAAGAAGCGGATTACGGCAGCTTTGATATGGGTGATGACATCAGTGCTGCGAGTGTTATGCTTGATGATCTCGGAAGTGATGAGGAGCTTGCTGCAAAGAAGATACAGAGTGACCTCGGCGTTGATGATATGGACATTGATATGGCTGTTTCCGAGGCAGCTCCGGAGATCGAGGATCTCAGTAAGGATATAAAGCCTACATATGACAAAGCAAAGTCGCTTGCATCGGCTGACAAGCTTCAGAAAACGGATAAGGAACTTCTGAAAGAGCAGCTCCACAGGGAGATCAGCAGCAATCCGAGCGGCGTTGACAAGGAAGAGAGCCGCCGCCTTTACAATCAGCTGATGGAAGAAAAGAAGATAAAGGCAGCAAAGAAGGGCTTCGGATACACAGTCCTCCTTATGATCCTCGGATTTGTCGATGCGGGACTTATCTATCTGATAAGCACGCTGAACCCCGATAACAGTTATATTTCCATGCAGTATGCGATCATTGTGTTCTGCGTTTCGTTCCTGCTTATGATAAGGTCGAAATTTATCAGAAATATTGAGATAATGCTTTTTATGATAAATACTGTGATACTTATAGGTCCGGGACTTGTCATGCAGGCGGTCAAGATCGAGGAGCACGGTCTGGACTTCAACAAAATGATGCTTTTATATGGTCTGGCGATAATCGTCAGCGGATTTATATGCTTCCAGCTTGTTACAAACAACTCGGTCGAGCTTTATTTCACAAGCGATTTTTCGGGAAAGAAAAAAGTCGTTGACGAGAGCAAGCCCCGTAGAAGATAAAAAATATGCCGCAAAAGCGTGTGAAAAACACTTTTGCGGCTTTTTTATTACAATCTGCATTTGAAATCTTCGTATCTAAAGTGTCTGACGGTTTCGATATCACCGTTCAGACGGCGGAGAAGAATGTCAGGCAGCTTCATTCCGTTAAATGTGTTGTTTTTTACCATGGTATATATTGCCATATCGCAGAATACGAGCTTGTCGCCGACTTCGAGCGGCTTGTCAAAGGAATAATCGCCTATGACATCGCCCGAAAGGCAGGTTGCTGCGCCAAGACGGTATGTGAACGGCTTTTCATTCGCTTCGCCTGAGCCGATTATCATCGGACGGTAGGGCATCTCGAGAACATCGGGCATATGGCAGGCAGCCGATGCATCAAGGATAGCGATGTTCATTCCGTTTTCGGAGGTTTCAAGGACAGTCGATACGAGAAATCCTGCATTCAGAGCGACTGCTTCGCCCGGTTCAAGATAAACCTGAAGACTGTATTTCTGTTGGATCCTGTCGATCTCGGAGATAAGCAGCCCGACATCGTAATTATCCTTTGTGATGTGATGTCCGCCGCCGAAATTCAGCCATTTCATCTTGCTGAGATATCTGCCGAATTTTTCCTCGACATGGACGAGCGTATGTGCGAGAGCATCAGCGCCCTGTTCGCAGAGAGTGTGAAAATGCAGACCGTCAAGCCCTGATGCCATATCGGGATCGAAATTAGCAAGAGTTGTTCCAAGGCGTGAAAAAGGCGCACAAGGATCGTAGATAGGCGTTTCCATCTCGGAATATTCGGGATTTATCCTTATGCCGACCTCGGGACGCTTTCCGGAAGCTTCGATCATCGGCTTGAATCGGCTGTACTGCTTGAAGCTGTTGAACACAAAATGG
>USNJ01000170.1 GCA_900556055.1 uncultured Ruminococcus sp. | reverse complement strand
AATTATGGGAATCTCTCGCCGCAAAACCGCATATATCAAAGCTTTTGCGGCGATTTCTTCTCCATAATTCTAATAGTTTTTATTATAATGCCCGCCTGTCAGCAGTAAACAAGCTCTGCTCCCTCGGGAACGACAAATTTCAGCTTGTTCGGCAGCAGACGCACGGAAAATGCCTTCTGATTTATCGTAATGACCTCTCCGTCGCAGTTGAGCTTCATAGGCTCATCGGAATTCAGCCTGAAATCTATCCTGCTTGTGCGGATAAGGTGCAGCTTGCTGTTCGGAGCGGAGGACACGCCGTTGGTGCAGGCTTTGAGTGCCGAGAATTTTTCACTGAGCGGCATTTCCTCGGCAAGCACAACGTCCATTATCCCGTCATTCGGTACGGAGCTTCTCACGGGATATACGTTTCCGCCCATGCATCTGCCGTTGAAGCAGGCGGCAAGTATGTATTTCCCACTGTAATCCGTGCCGTTCACGGTGACGGTAAGGTCGCAGCAGCGGTTGGAAAGGAAATCAATGAAAATGCCAAGACGGTATGGCAGAGCGGGTTTCAGCAGTCCCGCAAGCTTGATAAAGGCTCCTTCGCTTTCTTTCGGAGTGCCTGCGCCGATGCTGATGAAATCCGGCACGAGAATGCTGCCGTTCAGCTCCATAAGATCCATCTGCATGACTCTGCCGTTCACAAGGTTATCTATCGCCGAGAACAGCGACGGGTCACGGAAGGATTTGAGCATATCGTTCGTCAGTCCCGCAGGACAGCACGCCACCTCGGTATTTGCAAAATCAGTTATGCCCGAAATGACGTTAAGCAGCGAGCCTGAGCCGCCTATGCTGTAAATGCGTATTTCCTCATTTGAAAAAAATGAACACATCTTTGCTGTCATTTCACGTTCGTAATTTTCGTGTTCTGAAATGCATATGAGCGGTTCGATGCCGTATTTTCCGCAGACTGATTCGATCTCGGCACGCATTTTTTCGCTGCAGTCGCTTTTGCCCGCAGCAGGATTTATCATAAATATATGCCTTATCTTTATCAGCCCTTTCACACGCTAAACCACCATTAGCTTATTTTACTGATTATTGTAGCAAAAAATTGTGCAGTTTTCCAGCCTTATATTTGACTGCTTTTGATTTATAACTTGAATACACGGAAAAACTTTTTTTAATATTTTGCAAACAGCTCCGCTGGCATTTAAAATATGAACATCAGCTTTTGGCGAATGCTGTATCATACAAAACAGCGCAATCGTTTTCGTAAAATTCCGTACAAAACGACATAACATTTGATTAAGAAAAAGTGCAGGTATCTATTGACAAAATGTGAAGTACAGGTTATAATATAGTTGTGATATTTTTTATGAAGGAGGGGAAGGAATGCCGTCATCGTTTTATGACAGCGAAAGTGAAAAGCTCAGAAATGCCAAATCACAGGCGCTTATGAGCAAAATGATCTTTTGGATAATAACAGCGTTCTGTCTTGGAACAGCGTTCCTTACAAATATCTCCTATGCTCTCAGAGTGTTTTACACAGCCGTGCCGATAGCCGCAGCCGGACTTGTTTTCAGCAGAAAGGTGACAAGCACAGCGAAATTCTACATTGAGGGCATAGTTTCGGTCATTCTGGTGACGGTCTACGGCATTTATGGCAGATGCCTCGGCTCGATACAGGGTGCGTTCCTTGCGTGCGTCTGCATGACGGCACTCTGCCGCAACCTTACCCTCACCAAGATACAGATACTTCTGACGACCATAGTTTATGCGGCAGTCACGCCGTTTTTTCCCGACCATATATTCTGCCGCGGCGTTACGGTCAATGTGTTTGTAATGCGCCTCGGCATACTTTACATAGGCATGGCAATGATCGCCGTGCTGATAAGCTGGAACAACCGCCAGGTCATGATAGCAACGCAGAAAACGCAGAATGTCGAATATCTCCTGCAGGTCGTTGAGATCAAGAAAAACGAAGCTGAGGCGGCAGCAAAGGCGAAGTCGGAGTTCCTTGCGAATATGTCCCACGAGATAAGAACGCCCATGAATGCGGTGTGCGGAATGAGCGAGCTTATGGATCTGTCGGAGATGTCGCCGCAGAATGCCGAATATCTCGAGTCGATAAGGATATCGGCGGGAAGCCTGCTTTCGATAATAAATGATATACTGGATTTTTCGAAGATAGATGCGGGAAAGATGGAGCTTTCGGAATCTCCGTACAGCATAGCGTCCACGGTCAATGATATAGTCAGCATGATAAATTCAAGGCTGACTGGCGGCGGAACGGTGCTGACGGTGAATGCTGCACCCGATCTCCCCGCAATGCTCATCGGCGATGAGGGACGTGTCCGCCAGATACTTATAAATCTGCTGGGAAATGCCGTTAAATTCACCGAGCAGGGCATGATACTCCTTGATATATCCTGCGAAAAGCTTTCTTCGTCCAAGGTGCGCCTTATAATAAAGGTCGCCGATACTGGCATAGGCATACGTCCCGAGGAAAGGGACAGACTCTTCAATGCATTCACTCAGGCGGATGCGGGAAAGAGCTGCGAGGGAACCGGACTTGGGCTTGTCATCACAAAGCGTCTTGCGGAGATGATGGGCGGAGATGTCACAATGGAGAGCGAATACGGCAGAGGAACGGAATTCACTGTGAATATCGTCCAGCGCTGCTGCGATATGACACCGTGCTTTTCCGGCAGACCGTATCAGGACGGAAAATGCTACATTTACGAAAGCAACCGCTATTACAGGGGAGCGCTCAGACAGCTGTTCGCATCGCTCGGTGCGGAATGTGTGCTGCTTACATCGCCTTCCGAGCTTGCACAGCTTCACGGGGACGGCAGCGGAAAAGCATGGCTCTTTTTCGACAGCAGGTCGGGACTTGACACGGTCCTGTCCTCGGACGGTCTGACCGACAGAATAAGCTGCACAGCAATGGTGCCGCAGGGCGACGCAGTTCCCGCAATACCCGCAGGCAGGAACATATCCGTCATGAGAAAGCCGGTAACGCTCTTCTCGCTGGCGGCGGCAGAGGAAAAAGCGCAGGAAACAGCCGAAAGGAAGCCTGTTATCTGCCGTTTCAGATGCCCGGAAGCAAGGGTGCTTGTAGTTGATGACAATGACATAAACCTGAAGGTCGCAAAGGGATTTCTCGAGCCTTACGGCGCAAAGCTCACATTTGCATCGGGCGGAATGGAGGCTGTGGATATTATCCGCAGCGGAGAAGAATTCGACCTTGTTTTCATGGACCATATGATGCCGGATATCGACGGAGTTGAGGCTGCGAAGATGATAAGGAAGCTGCCCGCAAAGTGTGCGTCCGTGCCGATCGTTGCGCTGACGGCAAACGCTATCAAGGGCGTTGAGGAGATGTTCATATCCGAGGGGATGAACGGCTTCCTCGCAAAGCCGATAGATTCCGACAAGCTCTGCGGGATAATGCAGAAGTTTATCCCAAGGGCAAAGCAGATACTTTCCGCCGAGCCTGCCGAGCCTGCAAAGACCGCAGTCCGCACGGGCATAGCGGTCTCGGATATCGACGCTGACAAGGCTGCCGAACGTCTGGGAGGCGAGGCTATATACCGTGAGCTGCTGACGGCAGTATGCGGTGAGAGCGAGGTCAAGGCACAGCGCCTTGAAAAAATGCTTGCCGAGGGGGATTTCAGAAACTATCTCATCGAGGTGCATTCGCTCAAAAGCACAGCCGCAAACATCGGCGCACAGAAGCTTTCCGAGCGTGCCGCAGAGCATGAAGCGGCGGCAAAATCGGGCAATTACGATTTTATCCGTTCGGACGGCGAACAGCTGATTGTGGAGTACAGAAAGCTGATAGACGAGATATCCCCGTATGCCGAAAAGCATGAGCATAAAAAGGGCGGCGGCGATATCGGTATCTCGGAGATACATGAAAAGATATCGGAGGCGGCAGACTGCATAGACCGCTTCGATACCGGACGTGCGGAAGCCCTGCTTGATGAGCTGATGGGTGCGGAGCTGCCTGACAGCGAGTTCAGTGCAGTTACAGAAGCGTCCGATCTGCTGGGACAGTTCATGTACGATGAAGCAAAGGAGCGGCTTGAAAGCGTTCTTTAATGACATAAAAAGGAGGCAGGTACAGATGAAGAATATCCTTATAGTTGATGACAGCCGTTCGGGACTTGCCGAGATCAAGGCACTGCTTTCGGACGAATATAATGTTATGCCCGTCCTTTCTGGGGCGCAGGCACTCAAATATCTTTCGATAAAAAAGCCCGACCTTATCCTGCTTGATGTTTTCATGCCCGAGATGGACGGATTTGAGGTCATAAAGCAGATAAAAGCGGACGAAACGCTTTCGTTCCCCTATGTTTTCGGAATCGGCTCCGTAGTTATGATAATCGGTATGCTTGTCCTCATGTTCTTTGTTAAAGAAGAGGATACAAGCATTAAGCTCAAAGGCGATATGAACGCCTATGCCGATGCGAAGGCAAGACGCGCCGCCGAAAAAGCGGAAGCCAAAAAAGAAAAAGCC
>USNJ01000169.1 GCA_900556055.1 uncultured Ruminococcus sp. | reverse complement strand
GCTCCTGCGGGAGCGACCAGCCCTTTCCAAAGCCAAAGGGCTGGACCCCAACGCTTTTTAGTTTGGGTGCGGGTCTGTTGGTGCTGTGCGCTTCATTTGCTTATTTGCTTTTTTATTTATTTGCTTATTTATGGCTTTATTTTTTTACATCTCACAAAAGTGAAATAATTTAAATCGGGAGGGAAAATTATGAGCGTTTTTGATATTCTCAACAAGCTGAATGCCGAGAAAAATGCTGCTGCGGCTCAGCCTGTCGAATTTATTATCTGCGGACTCGGCAACCCCGGTCTGCAATACGAAAATACCCGCCATAATGCGGGATTTATGGCTGTTGACACTATCGCCGCAAAATATAATACCGAAATAAAAAAGCTTCAGTTCAAGTCGCTGACGGGCGAAGCTGTCCTCGGCGGCAAAAAGTGCCTGCTTATGAAGCCTTCAACTTTCATGAACAACAGCGGCGAAGCTGTCACGGCGGCTATGCAGTTCTACAAGATACCCATTGAGAATGTTCTCGTTATCTATGATGACATCTCACTTGAACCGGGGAAGCTCCGCATCCGCAGAAAAGGCAGTGCCGGAGGTCACAACGGCATAAAATCCATCATATACTTAACGGGTGAGGACACTTTCCCGCGCATAAAGCTGGGCGTGGGCGCAAAGCCGCACCCGGATTATAATCTCGCTGACTGGGTGCTCAGCAATTTCAAGAAAGATGAGATCGGGCAGATGCATATCTCCTGCGACAACGCAGCCGTATGCGCCGAGCTTATCGTTTCCGGCAAAACAGACGAGGCTATGAACAAGTACAACGCATAAGCGGGAAACGGAGGTGTTTCCGATGAATATTTTCAGCGAATTTCTAAACGGTCTTTCGGGATTTTCCGAGATGAAACAGGCAATAGACAGCGGTATTTCCCCGCTTTCGGTAACGGGCGTTTCGGGCATACACAAGTCGCATTTCGTTTCGGCATGCGGGAAAATATCCCTCGTTATCGCTGAGGACGAAGCGGCGGCTAAGCGTCTTTGCGATGACATAAATGCGCTCTCGGACGATCAGTGTGCGGTGCTTTATCCTGCGAAGGATTTTACATTCACTAATGTTGAGGGTGTTTCAAGGGAATATGAGCAGGCACGGCTCTCCGTCCTGACATCTCTCTGCGGACTTACTTCCCACCCATGCAGGATAGTTCTTGCATCGGCGGAGGCTGCTATGCAGAAGACCCTGCCGCCCGATGAGCTGAAAAGGCACACCGTTATCCTTGAACCCGACATGGATATCCCCGTCCCCGAGCTGACGGAAAAGCTCATTGCTGCGGGATATTCACGCACGGACAAGGTCGAGGGCGCAGGTCAGTTCTCCGTCAGGGGTTCCATCACGGATATTTTCCCCGTTTCGGAGACGTTTCCTGTCCGCCTTGAATTCTGGGGGGATACCATCGACACCGTTTCCGCTTTCGATATTGAATCCCAGAGGCGAACCGACACGCTCAAAAGGATAGCTGTACCTCCCGCTATGGAGGTGCTTTTCGACAGTCCGTCCGCACTTATCAATAAGATCGAAGAGATATCAAAGGGCGTGAGGGGCAAGAGAACAGAGCTTATCCGCTCAAAGCTCGCCGCCGATACCGACCGCCTGAACAGCGGACTTTCTCTCGGAAATATCGACAAATATCTTCCTGCGGCATATGAAAAGCCTGCGTCCCTTTTTGATTATTTCACTTCGGATACCGTCCTGTTTTTCAGCGAATATCACAACTGCACGGAGAAAATGAAAAGCGTCCGCTCGCAGCATAATGAGGATATAAAGATACTGCTCGAAGAGGGTGAGCTTTGCAGGGGACTTGAAGGCTATATCCTCGAACAGGGCGAATTTGAACGTGAAACGGAAAAGCTCACAAGCGTTTACCTTGACACATTCATGCGGGGAAACGGCGGCATAAAATTCCAAAAGCTTATTTCGGTAAATGCGAACCAGACTGCTCCGTGGGGCGGCGAGATCCGCCAGCTTATAGAGGAGCTTCAGGGCTTCTGCTCCTGCGGATATGTCACGGCGGTAATGGCAGGCTCGGAGAAAACACTGCCTATCATCGCAAACGATCTGCGTGAGGAGGGTATCCCCTGCGATATCATATCCGACAGGACAGAGCTGAAAAGCGGCAGGGTATATCTCATGAACGGTGCTGTTTCCGCAGGATTTGAATATCCCGATGCGAAATGCGCACTTATCACGCAGGCAAAGGCTATGTCCGCAAAACGCCGTCTGACGAAAAAGAAGAAAAAGGGCGAGGAGATAAAGTCGCTCTCCGACATCTCAAACGGCGATCTCGTTGTTCATGCGCTGCACGGAATAGGCAGGTTCGCAGGCATACGCAAGCTTGAGATGGAGGGCATCACAAAGGATTATATCACTATTCAGTACGCAGGCACAGACGTGCTTTATGTCCCCGTAACGCAGCTTGACCTTGTGTCGAAATATATCGGTCCGAGGGACGACAGCGGCGTTAAGCTCAACAAGCTGTCATCGACCGAATGGCAGAAAACACGTTCAAAGGTCAAGAAAGCCGTCAAGGATATGGCTGATGAGCTTATTGCACTGTATGCAAAGCGCAGCAAGACCCCCGGCCACGCATTCCCCGAGGACGATGATATGCAGGTCGATTTCGAGGAGCGTTTCGACTACACGGAAACGGACGATCAGCTGCGTTCCGTAATCGAGATAAAGGAGGATATGCAGAAGCCTACGCCTATGGACAGACTTCTCTGCGGAGATGTCGGCTTCGGCAAGACCGAGGTGGCATGGCGTGCGGCATTCAAGTGCATGGAGGACGGAAAGCAGTGTGCTGTCCTCGTACCGACGACAGTTCTTGCATGGCAGCATTACCAGAGTGCGGTAAAGCGTTTCGAGCATTTCCCGTTCAAGGTGCAGCTGCTTTCACGTTTCCGAAACGCAAAGGAGCAGACCGACATCATCAGGCAGGTAAAGCGGGGCGAGATCGACCTTATAATCGGAACGCACAGACTTGTCCAGAAGGACGTTGATTTCAAGGATCTCGGACTTGTTATCGTGGACGAGGAACAGCGGTTCGGTGTTGCGCATAAGGAACGCTTCAAGGAGATGTTCGCAGGAGTCGATGTGCTGACGCTTTCCGCAACGCCTATCCCGAGGACGCTCAATATGGCTATGAGCGGCATAAGGGATATGTCCGTCATAGAAGAACCGCCCGTTGACCGCTACCCTGTCCAGACCTATGTTATCGAGCATAACCACGGCGTAATAATCCAGGCGATAAGCAAGGAGCTTCGCAGGGGCGGTCAGGTGTACTATATCCACAACCGCATTGAAACGATCGAGCTTTGCGCATCAAAGATAGCCGCATCTCTGCCCGATGCAAGGATCGGCATTGCGCACGGTCAGCTCGGCGAGGAACAGCTTTCGGAGATATGGCGGCAGCTTGTTGAACATGAGATAGATATTCTCGTCTGCACGACGCTTATCGAAACGGGCGTAGATGTCCCGAACTGCAACACGCTTATCATCGAGGATGCCGACCGTCTGGGACTTTCGCAGCTTTATCAGCTGAGAGGACGTGTCGGACGTTCAAACCGCCGTGCATTCGCATATTTCACATTCCGCAAGGAAAAGGTGCTGACCGAGATCGCCGCAAAGCGTCTTGACGCTATCAGGGAATTCACCCAGTTCGGCAGCGGATTCCGCATTGCGCTCCGTGACCTTGAGATCAGAGGTGCGGGAAGCCTGCTCGGCGGAAAACAGCACGGTCATATGGAGGCTGTCGGATATGATATGTATTTACAGCTTCTGAATGAAGCCATCGCAGAGGAAAAGGGCGAAACTCCGCCGCCGTCACCCGAGGAATGCCTTGTCGATCTCCAGATAGAAGCGCATATCCCCGAAAACTACATCGAGAGCCTTTCCGGCCGTCTTGACATCTACCGAAAGATCGCGGCAGTACGCACGCCCGAGGACAGCATGGATCTTACAGATGAGCTTATCGACCGCTACGGCGATCCCCCGAAGGCTATCCAGGGACTTATCACCGTCGCACTCGTCCGCAATATGGCGGGTGAATCGGGCATAACCGAGATATCGCAGAAAAACAGCTGCCTGCTTTTCTATATGAAGAGCGGAACTATCGAACAGATACAGGCAGTCGTTGCGGCATACAGGGGCAGAGTTACCGTGAACAGCTCGGAGAAGCCGTATATCTCCGTCAAACTGACACCGAAGGACAAAGCCGTTGACGTGATGGAAGCGGTGGTAAAGATACTTTATGACAACAGGACAGTCAGCAGCTGACGGCTATAAATTGATACTTTGCATTTTATTGCACATTAGACAAAATATCCCCCGCAGAACGGAGTGATATAATCCCCTTAGAGTAGACACTCGAAAAACAAAAAAAATCGAGACTACACTAAGGGGGTTATTTTATGCCAAGAAGAAGTCATAAGAACAAGAAATATTCAGCAGAATTGAAGCTAAAGGCAGTGCAGGAATATCTGG
>USNJ01000168.1 GCA_900556055.1 uncultured Ruminococcus sp. | reverse complement strand
CCCCGCCTGCCTGCCCTTTGCTGCGATATCACGCACAAAGGTATCGCAGTTTTTAAGATTTACGCTGTTGCGCCATGCTGTGTTGTCTATTTCCATGCGGATAGGGTCTGTATCATACTCCAGACCGCCCGCGGTTCTGTTATATTTGACCGATACGAACTTTGTCGACATTTCAAAGCGTGCGGGTGTTTTTTGCAGTTCGATCTTTATCGGAACAGACGTAATTTCCAACAGTTGGTCCATAGCTACCCCACCTTCAGAATGAAATTATCAGAAAATTTAAACGCTGTATTAAGATAATAAATTACTAAGAAAGCACATCTTCGAAAAATGCTGATTTATCTTATGAAATCAAAGATACTCGAAGGAAGTACGGACGAACCCATCTGGAGAGTCGCATTGTAGGCAGCCTGAGCTGACTTGTAATCGGTGATCTCCTGAGTGAGGTCAGCGGCTTCGATCTCCTTCTGCTGAACCTGGAGATTGTATCTGTCCGTTTCGACCTTATCGAGATGGAAGTCGAGGCTCTCGCTCTTTGCTCCGAAGTTTGTAAGTCCGATGAGGACCTCCTCCTGAGCCGCATATATCTTATCGAGCAAACGCCAGCAGGTCTCCTTGTCGCCGTTTCTGAGGGCTTCCGCAGCGTCAAAGGTCAGCTGGATAATATTCCTGCTGTCGCCGTCCTCATCAACGCCGCTGCCCGTCATCTCGCAGGCATTGAGCGCAACGTTTATCGCAGTATCGGGATTTACCTTTGCGGTGTCCATGATCTCGTTGCCGTTTGCATCCTTCTTGTATTCATATTTGATGCCAATTCCGACATCTACATAAATAGGATCGGAATTCGGGAACATATTGTAGTTTCTTACCTTTCCCTCTTTGATCTTGTCGGGATCGGTGATCGTATTGCCGTTGAACTTGCAGATGGTATTTCCGGCAGCGTCAGTCTCCTCTGTGAGCATCGCATTTACGGGAACACCGTTATAGCTGACTGTCCTTGTAGCCTCATCATATGTGATGGGAACGCTTGAATTGTTTGTGCCGCCGAATATCTGTCTGTCGGAATACATATCGTTCAGCTCTGTTTTCATCTGCTCGGCGAAATTCTCAAGCTCTCTTGCGATGATGCTTCTCTCGGTATCGGACTTATCGCCGTTTACGCCGTAGATAAGCTGTGTTGTAACATTCGAGGCCTTTTCGCTTATCGTCATGATATGCGACTCTGCGGAGCTGTAGAGCGCCTGAACATTCTTGATATTTGCCTCATACATATCGAGATTTGAGAGAGATTTTCTGATTATCATAGCGTTTGCGGCAGCTGTTGAATCCTCTGACGCACGCATGAATTTTCTTTCTGTAAGGATACGGTTATTTATCTTGCTCATACGCTCAAGAGCTGAATTGCTGTTCCTGAGGTACTGCTTTTTCATGCCGTTCTGTGTTATTCTCATTTAGCATTCACTCCTTATCTTCCGACGATTCCCATCGAATTGATTATAGTATCGAGCGCTTCATCAAGCGTTGTCATCATTCTTGCGGCTGCGTTGTACCACTTCTGATAGTTCATCATGTTGATGCCTTCCTCGTCGAGGGAAACGCCCATGATGTCATCTCTTGCGGAGTCGATGCTTGAAAGGATCGTGGTAGCAACAGTGCCTGCGTTTATCTCGGACTCTGTCTGCTCGCCGATAGACTCGCCGTAGTTTCTTACATAGCCTTCAAGGGTGTATTTCTGTCCCGAAGGAATGCTGTCGTATGTAAATTCAGTCTTGAATACGCCGAGAAGCCTGTGGAGATTTTCGTTGTCCAGCTCCTGATGCTCCTTGTCTGTACCCTCCTGAACGGTTGTCATGCCGACCATCATCGTGTTGTCCTTCCATGCCTGAGAAACGGCGAATGTATAAGCCGCATCATCGGGATCGTATTTGAACATCTGCCTGTGAGCGGTATTGGGGTCTGCGCTGTCGTAGCCGTTAGCCTCGTTGAATTTATCGGCAAACGTCTTTGCGAGCGAATTCATGACTTCCTTGTAATAAGGGATCCCCTGATATCCGTTCTCGGCAGCACCCTTGTACTTTGCACTGGAAACGAAGCTTCCGTTTCCGTTGTACATATCGAAATAAGCCTTGAGCGTACCTCTTGAAAGTCCCTCGGAGGTAGTGTTTCTGTTATCGGTTCCGACGTTGATGATCTCGTTTGAGACATTGCCCGAAGCATCTTTCTGTGCGCCGAGAACAGCATCGCTCTTTGCGGGATCGGAAGCTATCGAGATCCACTGATTTCTTGTGAAAAGCTCGGACGCATAAAGCTTCAGATTGGAAGGCTGCTTTTCCTCGGGAGTGCCGGAAGTCGGCTTGAACATTGAAAGCTGAGCATAAACATAATCAGCCTTAGCCTTTGGATCGACGGGATTTCCGTCCGCATCGACACCGACCTTATTGCCGTTCACGTCAAAGAATGCCTTGCTTACGACTTCCTTGCCGCCGAATTTTACTGTGATATCGCCCATCAGGTTTGTTGTTACTTCAACATCGCCGTATTCGGCAAGCTCATCGAGAAGGAGATTTCTCTGATCCTTCAGCTCCAGAGCACCGTATTCCTGATGCGCCTGATATTTGCCGCTGTCGTTGATAAATGCCTGATTTGAAGCGACATAATCATCAACGATCTGCTTGTTGAGGGAAGATATCTGCTTGAAGATCTGGTTTACCCTGTCAACAGCGTTTTCGGTCTTTGTATATGTAAGATCGGAGACTTTGTTTATTCTGTTGCTGAAATTCTGAAGGATATTGCCTATCTGCTTAGCGGCATTGATTGCAACAGCAGCCATCTCACGTCTGTCGGCATTTTCGGTAGAGAAATCCTGAAGAGCCTTCTCGAACTTGCTCATAATGCCCGAAAAACCGGTGTTTGCGGCTTCAACGTCATCAATGATATCCTCGATATTATAAAGGATATCCGCCTTGGTGGTGGACTCGTTAGCCTCACCGCTGATAGTCCTGTATCTCTCATCGAGCAGAACATTTCTGATCTGAGTAACGCCGTACATATCGACGCCCTGACCTGCGAGAGCGACCTTTGTGTCATATCTCAGACCGCCCTTCTGGTTCTCGACCGAAAAGAGGTCAACACGCTGTCTTGTATAGCCCTTGGTGTCAATATTTGAGATATTGTTTCCTGTTATATCGAGATTTTTCTGTGCCGAGAAAAGGGCACGCTTCTGCGTTTCAAATCCTAAAAATGTAGGTCTAAGCATTGTATTTTCGTTCCTTTCACACTGATTTCAGAATTGTATGCGGCACTTCATCGGAATGATTTTTCTGTCCGTTTCCCGTATATGTATCGAGCTCGGTATCATTCAGCTCGTATTTTTTCATTCGCTCGGTAACGATGATCCTTACATTATCATTGACCTTTTTGATATCGAGGACGAGCTTTGAAAGCTCTCTGAACTCCTTGGTAAGTTCGTCCTTATACTGATCGGGAGCCTCATTTATCAGATCGGAGAAGGTTTTTCCGTTTCCTCCGTCAGCGAGCAGCCTCATGCGCTTGGTTTCAAAGGAATTTGTTTTCATGATAAGCGCCTGTTCTGTTTTGATGGAATCGGTCAGCCCGTTTATATCATCCTCAGCGACAAGCTTCAGTTTTTTGCGTTCAAAATCGAGAAAATCTCTGTAATGTTCGTTATATTGCTTAAAGAAAATAAGCAGGCTGTTATAATCAAGCATTTTGCTTCTCCTTTTCTACTCAGCGTATAATTATCTATCTGTATACGTTTTGTATAATCAGCCGTCTATAATAGCGGCAGCGACCTTTTCGGCGGAAACATTGTAAGTTCCTGCATTTATCTGAGCTTTGAGAGCAGAGATCCTTTCGGGAGAAGCAAAGCCGTCGGTGCTGCGAACAGCGGCAGCCTTAGCGCCCTCAAGAGATTTAGCAGAAGTAGAAAGCTCGATAACATCGGTATTTCTTGGGGAAGAAGTTTTCTGCGGTTTTCTTTCCTTATGTTCATACGAATTTACGCGGTAAGCGTTCAGAGCAGCTGACAGTTTTTTGATCTCCATAAAATTCACCTCCGTAAGACTTGCAGATCTGCTGAGCGGGCATAGTTATCCCGTCAAACATCCTATATGTTATATCGGCAGGAAAATCTGAAACTTTAGCGCAATGCTGTGTTTTTTTCTGAGGGTGTAGATAAACCGAGATATTATACGGATAGTATAAAACAATAAAACGAACAGCACCATAGACCCGCACCAAAACTAAAAAGCGTTGGGGTCCAGCCCTTGGGCTTTGGCAAGGGCTGGTCGCTCCCGCAGGAGCGAAACTCCGCAAGCAGCAATTAAAAATTCGCTCACATAAAGAAAAGCAAAACTATCAGTTACAACACGGAACGCACATAGCAAGATGCACCGCACAAAGCCGCAAATTCAAAAAGCCGCATGCAGAAAAGAAACAGCAGTCCATCATAGTCTACACCGCAAAAGAAGAAGTGTAGAGCATCAAACCTGCATGCGGCGTATTGACCGATAACATCGCCGAACGGCGATAATGTATCGGTCAACCGCCGACA
>USNJ01000167.1 GCA_900556055.1 uncultured Ruminococcus sp. | reverse complement strand
TTGAGCAACGCTCGAAAATACGTCACTGAGAGGGTTGTGAAAAACGGCAGAAACGATTTATTCAGCGTTTCCTTAGTTTTATTTTAAATGATTGACTATGCACATCGCTTACAAGTCCGCACAAGCATTCAGAAACAGCATCAGTTTCCGAAAAGCATCATGATCGGATCCGCTCCAAGACGGTCACGGACTATCGCATAAGCCATGTACAAAACATAAAGCCCCGCAAGTATGCCGCCCTCTGCACGGGTTATCTTCTTCTGAGTCAGGCAGAAGATATACGCAAGCAGACAAACAGCAATGTACATTCCGAAATCAACAAGCGAATTCGCAAGATCCGCCCCGGATATCCTTATCGGCGAAATAACGCCCGAAACGCCGAGTATGCAGAGAATGTTCAGAATATTCGAGCCGATGACATTGCCTATTGCCATATCATTCTCGCCCTTTCTGCACGCCGCTATCGAGGTCACAAGCTCCGGGAGAGATGTTCCGACAGCACATATCGTAAGTCCTACAAGGCTTGCACTCATTCCAAAAGCTGTTCCGAGCGATGATGCGTGATCTACCACCATATCACCGCCGATAACTATCGCAGCTGCGCCGAATATCATATAAAGCGCACATTTCCACCATACAAACGGCTTTGCGTTCGGGTCTTCATCTGCGGAGGAACGGCTTTTCAGCGCAGATATCACCGTCCATGCCACATATCCCGCCATAAGAATAACCAGCAGCAGCGCTTCCGCAAAGGTTATCTCGCCCGATGCGCCGAAAAACATCAGCATCACAAAGAAAAGCACCGATGTGAATATCGAAACGGGATAATCACGGCGGAGTATATCCTTTGTAACTCCAAGCGGGATTATCATCGCACAAATGCCCAGAACGCCCAGCAGATTGAATATATTTGAGCCGACCACATTGCTGACTGCCATTGAGTTCTGCCCGCTGAGCGATGCGGATATGCTGACAGCAAGCTCAGGCGAGCTTGTTCCGAGCGCAACTATCGTGAGTCCGACCACAAGTGAAGGTATCCTGAGCTTTGCCGCAAGTGAGGACGCACCGTCCACAAAAAAATCCGCGCCCTTTATCAGCAGCACAAATCCTGCAAGCAGCAGCAGGATATCAATAAAAATTTTCATTGCAATACCTCCGGAAATCATATAAGGATATTATAAATCCGTTCGGGGATATTGTCAACAGAAGATACACACTTGGCTTCCGCCGCCGTATATCGCCGTGATGAGCTTTGCGGCGGACACAGACCGGGCTGATGTTCCGATGCGGCTTCCGTTCATAGCAAAAGTAAATTATCATATGAAATTGACAAAATTTATTTTATGTGCTAAAATTAAAGAGATGCCGCTCTTATAATGAGAACCGGCGGAATTATGGAGAAGAAATATTATCCGAAAAGAGGATGTCCTTATGGCTATAAATGTTGAATTCTATGCAAAGCTCAGAAATAAAGCAAAGCTCGAAAGCGAAATAAAAGACCTCTCCAAAAAGTATGGCTGCCATGCCATGAAAACTCCGAAAGGCTATGCCATCTCGTTCTGCAATATGGGCATGGTCACTGTCAATGTCACAGAAAATAAACTCAGCGGCTCCGCTCAGACCAACACCGCAGGCGCAGGATTCCATGCCGCTCTCGTCGATTTCCTCTGCGACCTCGGCGATAACACAGGCATGGATATGAAGATCGGCGATCCCACAAATTATCATCTTCACAAGAACTTCCGCCGCCTTAAAGAGGAGCATATGTATGCGTGGCTCAGAAGCGTGCTGAGAATGCCCCTCGAACGTCCCGTGCCGCCCACTCAGTACTGCATGGGCTACAATATCAGCGGATTTATCCCCGAAAATATCGGCGGTACTATCGTCACAAGCATGGGCAGATTTTCTATCGCATCACTCAAAAAGCGTCTTGCGGAAAAGGGTCTTGACGACCTCGCAAATGATTTCTTCGTATGGAACAATTACGAAAAGGACGCACGTTACAGCAGAAACAACGCTGTTTATCTGCTGAATATGATCTGCTGCTTCAAGCCTTCATCACGCTCGGAATATGACAAAAACGTCAACGGCGCTATCATAAATCACCTCGAAGCCGCCCTCAAAAAGGATCGTACCATTCCGTTCCCGAAGGCTGAATATCTCGAAATATGCGAGCTTGACGGACATGAGCCGCTCGATATCTCCGACGTTCCCGAGATGGAGCATGACTACCCGTTCGGATATAAGAAGAACGATGTATGCTACCGTGTCGGCGACCTCAATTTCATGCTCCCCGGAAGCTTTCTCTCCGCTCCCGACAGGGAAAGCGGCTGCATGATCTACACAAACGGCGATAAGGACGACCGTGTGACCGTCCGTGTAAAGGCTGTCAAGGGCAAGGAAAAGCCCGAGCTTGACAGCGAGATCTTCAAGGACTGCACAGGCCCTGCCGTTGATTTCGACTGCGGTGCGGGACGCTGCCGCATGGGCTTCATGAAGAGCAGCGACGAAAAGGGCAAGGAATTTTTCACGACCGTCGCACTCGTTGTCTGCGGATATCAGGCATCCATCGTCAGCATAAGCTATGCCGACGGCGAACGCAGAAAGTGGGCTGAATCAACCGTCAGAAGAATGAATGCCCTGGAAAACAACAGCGAAAAATAATCACCACCTGTCCTCCGACAGCGGACAATGCATATAAACCTTTGCCGCACGGATCTCCGCAAAGCAGCCGCATTCTCCGCACATTCCGTCCATAAGCGACGGGCATGAAACACATATCCCAAGGCGCCGCCGATACTCATCGGGCGGCGTTTTTTTATCCTCGGGAATAAGCGAGATATAGTCCGCTGCCGTTTCGGCATAAAGCTTCGGGTCATACTCGGAAAGCAGGCATTTACCGCATTTCATGAGAGTATGACGGACACAGCCGAGCATCTCGGAAGAGCGAATTTCACACCCTTTTCCGTGACCTCTGCGGCATGCTTTTCGGGCTTTACCGCATCGGGAGATCCAAATGTGTTATGCGCATGGACATCGTTTGTGAGGATCATGGCTTCCGCCTTTCCGGGAGCATATCCGAGGATATCACAGTCGATCTCATAGTCCTCCGAGAGCGTACAGTTTGCGAATGTCATCGTGATCCTTCCGTCAGCGCCGACCGATACCGACTGCGACACGGCAGGCACACCGCCGACCGTTTCATTATCGCACCAGCTGTAAACAAGCTCGCCGTTCTGATGGGATTTGTACATATCAAAAATATGATAAGTAGGCGTAAGCAGCATCTTTCCGCCCTCCGTCAGGATAAGTGACTGAAGAACATTCACCGCCTGAGCAAGGTTCGCCATGCACACAACGTCCGAACGGCGGTTGAAAATGTTCAGGTTGACAGCCGCAACTATTGCATCACGCATCGTATTCTGCTGATAAAGGAAACCGGGGTTCGTGCCTTCCTCGACATCGTACCAGCAGCCCCACTCGTCAACGACAAGCTTCATCTGCGGATTATTTTTCTGCATGATAGCCGCATGCTTTCTGATAAGCTCGTCAATGTAAAGCGTCTTTGAGATAGTGGAGTAATATTCATCATCGGTAAATGAAACTGCGCTGCCTTTCTTATTCCAATCGCCCGTCGGAACGGTGTAATAGTGCAGGGAAATGGCTTTTGCGTGCCACTCGCCGATGATATTCATGAGCTTTTCTGTCCAGTCGTAATCGTTGGAATTCGGTCCGCAGGCGATCTTGAAAAGCTCATTTCCGCTGAAATTACGGCAGTAGGTCTGATATCTGCGGTATTCATCGGCATAAAATTCGGGGCGCATATTGCCGCCGCAGCCCCAGTTTTCGTTGCCGATACCGAGATATTTCAGCTTCCATGCCTTATCCCTGCCGTTTTTTCTGCGCTCGTCAGCGAGTGGGGAAATGCCGTCGAAGGTGATGTATTCGATCCAGTCGGCAAGCTCCTCGACAGTGCCGCTTCCGAGATTTCCTGCGAGATACGGTTCGCAGCCTATCTTTTCGCAGAGGTCAAAGAACTCGTGTGTACCGAAGGAATTATCCTCAGTAACGCCGCCCCAGTGGGTATTTATCATTTTGGGACGTGAGGATTTTTCGCCGATTCCGTCACGCCAGTGATATTCGTCGGCGAAGCAGCCGCCGGGCCAGCGGAGAACGGGCATTTTGATTTTTCTGAAAGCGTCGATGATATCATTTCTTACGCCGTTGGTATTTGGGATATCGGAATTTTCGCCGACATAGATACCCTTATAGATACAGCGTCCGAGGTGTTCGGAGAAATGGCCGTATATCTCGGGATTGATATGAGAGATCTTATCATTGACATTAACAGCAGCACAAATTTTTTTCATAAAAAAACCACTCCTTTTGGTGTGGGGACACCCCCACGGGTTTTTCGCGATACGGCGCGGCTAGCCGTCGCCTTACTATTGTTTAGGGATATGGTTATGCGTCCGCGCAAAGGGGACTTTGCGTTTTTGTTTGTGAAGCGCACTGCTTTTGCGGTTCTCCTTTTGCTTTTTATGTTCAGGTGAACAGCAGCCACAGACCCGCACCAGAAACTAAAAAGTTCGCCAGCCTTTTCAAGGCTGCGGGATTCTTAAGGGCAGAGTCCTTAAGTCGCCCTCGCAAGGGCGAA
>USNJ01000166.1 GCA_900556055.1 uncultured Ruminococcus sp. | reverse complement strand
AGTGATGCTGATGAACGAGTGACAGCTGAGCTGAAAGCCGTATGTCAGGAATATTCGGTATTGACTGATGAAACAGTCGGTATGCAGGAGATTGGAAAGGCTTGCAATATTGAAGTCGGCGCGGCAGCAGCGGCTATCCTGAAATATTCCTGACGCAGTCTGAGCTTTTTGCCCTCGTAGGTCTCGTCATTTGGATAAAGCACACGGGAGATATCCTCCGCACGGCGTTTAAGCTCGCTTGCTTCTGAGAATTTTCCGCTGTTGAACAGTTCAAAATCAAAACCATTCTCCGTTTCAGCCTGCCACAGTCTGAGAGTTCCCACATTTTCGCAGCCATATCCGATGACAGGGTAATCATATGGCACAGCAAGCACGTCCATATCCGCATAATGCACCTTAACGCTCTCATTTTCACGCCTGATGCTCCACGGGTCACCAAAACGGGACCAGTCATCGGCCTTTTCACGCTGGAAGCCGTCCTCGATCGTCTGCCTGAATAATCCGTATTTATAGCGTATGCCATAACCGTCAAGCGGGAGCGAAAGGGCAGCGGCACTGTCCAGAAAGCATGCAGCCAGTCTGCCAAGGCCGCCGTTTCCGAGAGCTGCGTCCTCTATCTCCTCCATGTCGTTTATATCAGCACCCACATTTTTCAGTGCATGTGATACATCATCTGTCAGACCAAGGCACAAAAGATTGTTATAGATCGCTCTGCCCACCAGAAATTCCATTGATAAATAGCTGGCTTTTCTTGCGTGGTCATGAGCAGCCCTGCTTTTGTCCCATTGTGGGCAAAGCTCATTCATCACAACGGCGGACACACTGTTATGTATCTGCTCGGGCGTATATTTTGCCGATGCTCCGTACTTTTCCAGCTCTGTCCTGATTTTTTCCTGTAAGTTTTCGATCTTCATGGCTCACTTTTCCTTTCTGTTGCATATTTGGGTAAGTCTGTTCAGCATTGCTGCGTTTTCGTGGGAGAAATCGGATTTTACGGCTCTCCACCGCCAGTTATTGCCGATAGTGGAAGGGATATTTATGCGTGCCTCGCTGCCGTATCCGCAAAGCTCCTGAATGGTGGTCATGGCAATATCTGCAGTACTCTGCCATGCAAGCCTGATAAACCCATGTGGGATATCCGCATTTCTGTGCACATTCAGGTATTCACGGCAGAATTTGTTGTCACTGCGACTGTTGGTGCTCACCCAGCCTGCGACCGTGTCACTGTCGTGGGTGGAGGTGTAAACCGTGCAGTTGGTATTTGCATAATTCTGAGGCATATACTCACTTTTTCCCTCAGGGTCAAAGGCAAACTGCAGCACCTTCATACCCGGATAGCCGGTTCTTTTGAGCAGTCTGCGTACTGCGGGGGTAATGATGCCAAGATCCTCCGCAATAATTCCGCCCTTCCCTGTCCGTTTGATGATCTCGCCAAACAGATCAAAGGAAGGTCCCTGCCGCCATGAACCGTTTCTTGCGACCTTATCGCCGTATGGAATAGCATAATACCGCTCAAATCCGATAAAATGGTCGATGCGGACGATATCATACAGCTTTTTTGCATACGATACCCGCTCTGTCCACCAATCGAAATTCTCCGCTTTCATCTGCTGCCAGTTGTACAGGGGATTTCCCCAAAGCTGACCGTCTGCTGAAAAACAATCAGGAGGGAATCCTGCTACAGCTGTCGGCAGTCTTTCATCATCCAGCTCAAACAATCGGGGAGAGCTCCATACATCACAGCTGTCATATGCACAGTAGATTGGGATATCACCGATTATCTGTATGCCGTTATCGTTGGCATATGCTTTCAATCGCTCCCACTGTTGTGTAAACTTGAACTGCATGAACTTCTGGAAGCCTATCTCATCTGCATACCTTATGCGTGCCTTTTCCAGAGCAGACTCATCACGCATTCGCAGCGGCCTTTCCCATTCGTTCCACGGTCTGCCTCCGTGAACGCTTTTAAGTGCCATAAACAGGGCATAATCTTCCAGCCAAGGGCTGCTTTGCGAAAAACTCTCCAGCTGCTTTAAGTTCTCGCCGTCACGGATAAAGCGTTGATATGCCTTTTTCAGGATCACATAGATGTTGTCGTATATCGTTCCATAGTCGATGTATCTCTCATCCGTGCGCCACTTTATATCGGCATATTCCGCCTTTTCAAGCAGTCCCTCGTACTCCAGCGTTTCAAAACTGATAAAATAAGGATTACCTGCAAATATGGAAAAACTCTGATACGGCGAATCGCCGTAGCTTGTGGGAGATAATGGGAGTATCTGCCAAAGTGACTGCCCACACTCTTCCAGATAATCCACAAATTCATAAGCTTCTTTTCCCATTGTTCCTATGCCGTAATCATTAGGCAGGCTGGAAATGTGAAATAAAATCCCGCTTTTCCTCATTATATCTCTCTTTTCTTTGTGGTTTCACCGCTCACATATTCCGCTTCAAGAAGAATATGTGATGCCTCGTCATTATTTTCTATCATTTCAACAAGCTTTTTTACCGATATATCGGCAAGTTTATCAACAGGCTGATAAAAGGTCGTTATCCTCGGAGTATAAAATTTTGCAAGTTCCAGTCCGTCAAAACCGATAACGGAAATGTCATCAGGAATTTTAAGCCCCATATCGCTAAAAGCTCTTACAGCGCCTATTGCAATTATATCCGACATTGCGATTACCGCAGTTAGATCGCTATGTTCCGAGATAAGCTTATAAGCCTTCTCATATGCCGACCTGAAGGAAAATTCACATATCTCTGTGAACTTTTCGGCTTCATCTATTCCATATTCGGACAGAGCATTGCATATGCCGCTGAAGCGCTCGCGGAATGGACCTTCGGATTTATTATCGCCACTCAGTATTCCTATCCTGCGGTGACCAAGCTTGCAAAGTTTTGTCGCCGCTGCTTTACCGCCCTGAAAGCCGTCTACACTTACTGATGAAAGATTTGCAAATCCGAGTTTTCCCGCATATGCTGTGCAAAGGACACAGGGGGCAGAAAGTTTTGAAAAATCCCTTTGAAAAATGCAGACATTTCCACCGATAAATATAATTCCCATAGGCTTCATTTCTTCGCAAATACGAACTGCCTCGGTTATCTCGTTATCATTTTCACTTATGTAACTGACAGTAACAGATAATCCTTTTTTTCCTGCTGAGGACTGTATCTGCTCAAGTATGGGAGTAAAAAAAAGATTGGCATTTCCCTTGACGATAAGCAATACATTTTTTCCGGATGACTGCTTTAAAAACCTTGCATTGCGGTTAGGACTGTAGTTATACTCCTCGACTATCCTGCAGATTCGTTTCTTGGTTTCGGGATTTATATCGGGGTGATCATTAAGTGCTCTTGAAACGGTGCTTACAGCATAGCCGGATATCCTTGCAATATCTTTTATTGTCAATAACATTTCACCACCTATTTGATAAACTCTGCTTATCGGTAACGTTATCGGTAACGTTTCCGATAAGCAGAGTTTATCATAAATGATTATTTTTTGCAATACTTTATGAGAATTTTTTACGTTTCGCACTAAACATAAAAAACGTTTTAATATGTTTCGTTACAAAAATACGTGGATCAAAAATAAATCATTATTTCTGATAGCAAGCATTCTTTTCATTCAAATAGTATTTGGCAAATCTTTTCATACCGCATACAAGTCGAACTGTAATGTAGCCGATATTGATATTTACAGCCAACAGATGCAATGATCCTATAGCAAAATATCATCACATACAATTGTAACAACATTTTGCATAAACAACGTAAAATCGGCATTTCTGACTGTAGATACCATGTTTCAACAGGCGTTCCACTGGCAAAAACCATGCCCTTGCCGCCTGTGATTTCATCGAAATACTTTGTTTTCATAAGCAGTTCAGCCGCCTTGCCCGAACCTGTTGTGCCTATGCCTGCAACGTTGGACATTTTCGTTGCTGTACCCAAATTCTTGTATAGATGGCACTCGTCCACAAAAATCTTGTCAAAGCCCATTTCTTCAAAGTCGATGTAATCGTCCTTTGCAACCTTGCCCTGATCGTCCTTTATTCTCTTTTCGTAACGTGCTATCGTCCTTTCAATTTCCTTAACGGAAAAGCTCTTGCTTCCGTCTGTGCTTCTCGCTTCTTCAAGCTCACTGCGAAGGCTGTCGATCTCTGCCTGCATATATTTTTCCATACGTTCCTTTGAAAGTCCCATACGGTCAAACTGTGAATGCCCAACAATTACTGCATCCCACTCGCCTGTTGCAATTTTTGCAAACAATTCCTTGCGGTTTTTAGGCTCAAAATCCTTTTTTGTGGCAACAAGTATATTGGCAGCAGGATATAGCTTTTTGAAGTCCCTGCCCATCTGCTCGGTAAGTGAGTTTGGAACGGCAAACAAGGATTTGTTATGAAGTCCCAAACGCTTTCCTTCCATCGCTATTGTTATCATTTCAAAGGTTTTGCCTGCGCCAACGCAGTGAGCAAGCAGTGTATTGCCGCCGTATAATGCTCTTGCAACGGCATTTTTTTGATGCTCTTTCAAGGTAATATCCGAGTTAATTCCCACGAAATTAAGGTGCGACCCGTCATATTCTCTGTGCCTAATGGAATTAAATACCTCATTGTACTTCTCAACCAGCTTTTCACGGCGGTCGGGATCTTTGAAAATCCAAT
>USNJ01000165.1 GCA_900556055.1 uncultured Ruminococcus sp. | reverse complement strand
CTGTCCCCATATCGCAAAAGCAGCGGTATGCGGTCAGTTTGTAAATATCAAGGCTGACGGATTTATGCTCCGCAGACCCATCTCCATATGCGGCATCGACAAGGAAAACGGTACGCTGAGAATCGTTTTTGAGGTAAGAGGCAAGGGCACAAAGGCTCTTTCGCAGCTTGCTGAGGGACAGCTCATTGATATTGTTGCACCTCTCGGCGGCAGGGGATTTACTCTTCTCGAAAAAGACAAAAAGGCTGTTATAATCGGCGGCGGAATAGGAAACCCTCCGATGCTTGAAATAGCAAAGCACTACGGCGCAGACGGCACTGTGATAAGCGGATTCAGAAACGCTGCCGCTGTCATTCTCCAAAGTGATTTCGCAAAGACAGGCGCTGAAACTATCCTCTGCACGGACGATGGTTCTGCGGGAAGAAAGGGCTTTGTTACCGATGCGCTGACAGATGTCCTGAAAACATCCAAGCCCGATATCATATATGCCTGCGGACCTGATGTGATGCTGAGGGGAATATGCAGGATAGCTGCGGAAAACGGCGTAAGATGTCAGGTATCCCTTGAAGAGAGAATGGGCTGCGGAGTAGGTGCGTGCCTTGTCTGCGCTTGCAGAACTATCCGTGACGGCAAAGAGTATTTCGCACATGTCTGCAAGGACGGACCTGTGTTTGATTCCGAGGAGGTGTACCCAAATGAGTGAAAGACTTGCGGTAAAATTTGCGGGCGTTGACTTCAAAAACCCCATAGTTCCCGCATCGGGAGCGTTCGGCTACGGCAGGGAATATGAGAAATTCTTCCCGCTTTCAAAGCTTGGCGGCATATCCGTCAAGGGTACGACATTAAAGCAGAGAAACGGAAATCCTGCGCCCAGAATTGCGGAAACACCGTCTGGTATGCTGAATTCGGTAGGCTTGCAGAATCCCGGTGTTGAGCATTTTCTGAATGTCGAGCTGCCTAATCTGAGGACCAAGGATACCGTTGTTATTGCAAATGTTGCGGGCGCAAATGTTGAGGAATACGGCGAGATCGCTGCGATACTCGACAAATCTGACGTTGATATGATCGAGGTCAATATATCCTGCCCGAATGTCAAGGAGGGCGGCGTTGCTTTCGGCGTTACCTGCGATGGTGCGGCTGCGGTAACAAGGGCGGTCAGAAGGGCTACTTCAAAGCCTGTAATGATGAAGCTTTCGCCGAATGTCACATCTATTGCCGATATTGCAAAGGCAGTCGAGGCTGAGGGTGCGGACGCTGTATCGCTGATAAACACGCTCCTCGGCATGAGGATCGACCTGAAAACACGCCGTCCGATTCTCAGAAACAATGTCGGCGGACTGTCGGGTCCTGCGGTATTCCCCGTGGCTGTCAGAATGGTATGGCAGGTCGCAAATGCCGTGAATATCCCCATCTGCGGAATGGGCGGCGTATCGACATGGGAAGGTGCTGCCGAGATCATGATGGCAGGGGCATCTCTGGTTCAGGTCGGTGCTGCGCTGTTTGCAGATCCATATGCGGCTGTGAATATCATAGACGGACTGGAAAACTGGTGTGCCGAGCAGAATATATCCAATATCTCGGAGATAGTCGGAACTGTAAAGCCGTGGTAATTTTATTTTTCGGATAATTTTTCTTTGATAAGGCATACGGTATATATACAAAACCGCTGCTTTCATAAAGGCGGCAGCTTTGCTTTGCCGTGAGAATGGTAAACTCCTGCGGCAAGGTGTGTTTCACGGCGATATAATGCTGCCGCTGCATATAACAAAAGGAATGATATAATGGTAAAAGCATATCTTGTCCGTCATGCGGAGGCGCAGGGCAATGTCCGGGAGTTTTTTCAGGGGCATATTGATACTGAGGTGTCCGAAAAGGGCAGAAAGCAGCTTGAATGTCTTGCTGAACGCTTTAAGGATATAGATTTTGACAGGATATACAGCAGTCCGTTAAAGCGGACAGTATCAACTGCGGAGGCTGTCAACAGATATCACGGTAAGGAGATCATTTGCGACAGCGGACTTGTCGAGATAAACGGCGGAGTCTGGGAGGGCGTAAAATGGGCGGATCTTCCTGTGAAATTTCCTGCGGAATACGATCTCTGGGTGAACAGAATGTACGATTTCAGCGTGGAAAACGGCGAGAAAATGACCGATGTTTTCGAGAGAATGAAGAAAACTGTCGGAAGGATCGTGCGTGAAAATGAGGGAAAGACCATAGTTATCGTATCTCACGGCTGTGCGCTGAGAAATTATCTCTGTTATGCGAACGGCGATGATATCACCCATCTGAAAGATGTGGGCTGGTCTGATAACACGGCTGTATCACTTGTGGAATATGACGAAAATTTTAACCCGCATATCATTTTCAAGAACAGCTCAGATCACCTTGACGACGGGCTTTCTACTCTTGCACACTCAAACTGGTGTAAGGTTTCAAAGTGAATATTAATCAAATGTTTACTTTATGTACCGATAAAATACAATGTGTTAAATTACTGCGATTGTCGATTATGCGTTGACAATCGCTTATTTTTATGTTATGCTCAGTATTGCTGCAATGCATTAAGGCAAAAAATTACAATTAGAGAAATAATAAGATGAATATGGCGGATAAAAATGCTGCCGTTTGTTTTTTCTCAGCTGTGAAAGGCGGTCTGATATATGGACTTTGAAAATGATGTTTACAATGATGATAAAAAGGTAAAATTCACCGTAAGAGATATGTGCTTTATAGCAATGTTTGCTGTGATAATCGCAGTCTGCTCATGGATATCCGTGCCTCTGACTGTGCCGATCACGCTTCAGACATTCGGTGTTTTTGCTGCACTGGGCGTTCTCGGCGGAAAGAAGGGTACCATCGCTGTTATAGTTTACGTGCTTCTCGGCGCAGTCGGACTGCCGGTTTTTGCGGGATTCAAGCTTGGCATAGGCACGCTTCTCGGCACGACAGGCGGATACATAATCGGGTTTGTCCTCTCGGGCATAGTTTACTGGGCAATAACGGATAAATTCGGCACAAAGCTTGCTGTTACAGTGATCGCAATGGCTCTTGGGCTGCTGGTCTGCTATGCATTCGGAACGGCATGGTTCATGCTAGTTTACACGAGAAGCAAGGGCGCAGTAACGCTGTGGTCGGCACTTGGCTGGTGCGTTTTCCCGTTCATTATCCCCGATGCAATAAAGATCGCACTTGCAATACTGGTTTCGGAGAGAGTCGGAAAGTATGCGGCACTTAAAAAGGCATGATATTTGACAAATCATTGTATATTGTGCTATAATATCCCCGAAAGGCGGGGTATATATGGAAATATGGGACTTATATGACGAAAAAAGGAAGCTTACGGGCAGGACACATATCCGCGGAGAGGAGCTTCCCGATGGCTGCTATCATCTTGTTGTTCATGTCTGGATACGAAACAGCAGGGGCGAATATCTGATATCGCAGAGGGCGGCTGATCGTCCGACATATCCTTTGAAATGGGAATGTGTCGGAGGATCGGTGATAAAGGGCGAGGACAGTCTGCACGGTGCGCTCCGTGAGGTCAAAGAGGAGGTCGGCATATCTCTCCCGGCTGAGTCGGGACGTGTGGTATACACGAAAACAAGGGGATATGTTGACGGCAGAAGGTTCAATGACATTATGGACGTATGGCTGTTTGAATATGACGGAGATGCCGATCTTGCAAATGCCGATACAAAAGAGGTCGCAGATACAAGGTGGCTGAAAACTGCGGATATCCGAAAGCTTTACAATGACAGTGAGCTTGTTGATACACTGGGATATTTCTTTGATAAGGTAGAAAAAGTTTGAAAAGATCCTCGGGAGCATATGCTTTCCGGGGATCTTTTGCTGCGGACGCATTCTATCCCCGTGAGAACGCAGCTAAAGCCGTTGAAGATAACATAAGTTACATGGGGACTTTGCTGCGGTACACAAAAAAGCTGCGGTTTCAGGCAGGGGCTGCGGACATTGCTTTGCAAGTTATAAAAAATAATTATGCGAAAAATGCCGAAACTTATGTTCAGCTTGTTGACAAAATCCTTTAAAGTGGTATAATAGAAGTGTATGCATAATTCCTCGCGAAATACAAATCCTATAAGCAATAACAATTTTTTGCGAGGTATGAAAATGAACAACGAAAACGATGAAAAGCACGAAGCAGGCGAATCTCCCGTGCAGGATGAGCTTGACAGGGCGGAGCTTATCGAACGGACGGGACAGGCTGTTTCGGAAAATTCAAAGCATCTTATCCACTGTCTCACGGTCATCGGGCAGGTTGAGGGGCATTATGCCGCCCCTGCGGGCACAAAGACCACCAAATATGAACACATTATGCCTGCACTCGTCGCCATAGAGCAGGACCGCTCCATTGAGGGGCTGCTCATTATCTTAAACACGGTGGGCGGCGACGTTGAAGCAGGCCTTGCCATTGCCGAGCTTATTTCGGGTATGAAAACGCCTACGGTGTCGGTGGTGCTGGGCGGCGGTCATTCTATCGGCGTGCCGCTGGCGGTGTCAGCAAAGCTTTCCTTTATCGTGCCCAGTGCCACAATGACCATTCACCCCGTGCGTATGAACGGGCTTGTGCTGGGCGTTCCCCAGACCCTTTCCTACTTCGAGGCGATGCAGAAGCGCATCACGGGCTTTGTGTGCTCAAACAGCCGAATCTCTCCCGAAAGATTT
>USNJ01000164.1 GCA_900556055.1 uncultured Ruminococcus sp. | reverse complement strand
TCGCTGATACTGGATATGGAGGAGGTTGCCGTTCAGGATGTAAAGGCGTGTTCAAAGGCGGAGAATGTCACGGTCCGCATCGGGATAGTTTCGTCTGTTGTATGCTCGGGAGCGGCTGACAGGATAGCCGATTTTCTTGCGCAGAACCCCGGGATAAGATTTGAAATATTTGAAAGCGACACATATACGCTTCTGGAAAAGCTGCACGCCGGAGTCATACATCTTGCGATAATCAGAACGCCGTTTTCCGATGACGGAGTAACGTTTCATTCTATTTCAGAGGAAAAAATGACGGCTGTCGGTGCTGCTGATGTCCTTGGAGGATCGGTCACGATGAAGGAGCTTTCGCAGCTCCCGCTGATATTATACCGCAGATGGCAGTCGATTATCAGCAATGAATTCGCATCGGCAGGGCTTGATATGAACTGTGTCTGCATATGCGACGATGCGAGAACTGCCGTAAAGCTTGCGGAAAAGCGTGCCGGAACAGCACTTGTCCCAAGTTCGGCATCATCACTTATAACATCGGGGAATACGGTATGCTCAGAGATTTCCGACTGTACTATCCGCTCGGAGATCGTTCTTGCGTATAAGGATAATTCCTATCTGCCCGAAGGGGTAAAAAGCTTTATTGATTATATGATGAAATAAAACAAACCGGATACCATAAGGGGATTACCTCATGGTGTCCGGTTTGAATTAGTGGGATATGGGTATTATCAGATAACGTTGTATTCTTTGAGAAGCTTTTCAATGTCCGTGCCTTCGATCTTGTGCAGACCTGCCTTGAGAGCAAGCTTTTCAAGGAGCGTAGGATTCATTTCTGTAACTTTCTTTCCGTCACGGATCTTTACGGTAGCATTGAGGAGATCTCTTACATCATAAACGCTGCCCCAGACCTCGGGAACGCCTCTGTCGATATCAAGCAGAGTATAGACAGCTTCCATACCTGTTCTGATCGAGTATTCCGTTGTGAATATGGTATCTCTTGCTGTTTCCGCAAACTGACCGAGGAATGCGAAGTTTACTGCGCCGTCGGGAACTACCTTAGGACGGTCGTTGTCGTTTCTCGGCATAAAGAATGCTGTGATATAAGGCATCATGCAGGGAACAGTGTTTGCGCTGTGTTCAGCAAGCTCTTCGATCTGATCCTCGGGAACGCCGATGTGATAGAGCCATTCCATGCAGATCTCCTTACCTGTGCATTCACGCATAGGCTTCTTTACAAAGTTGCCGGGTTTATCGGTAAAGAGTCCGTAGATCCAGCCGACCAGCTGATCCTTAGGCTGAGATCTGAACTGAGGCTGACGGTTGAATGTCCAGCTGAGGAGCCAGTTTGAATCCTTGGCTGTAACGATACCGCCTGTTACGACCTTGCCGGAGAAAGGATCACGCTGACAGATCTTCTGAACATAGGGCGGGATTTTGCCGTCAAGAGTTGTGACGGTCGCACTCATCCAGTTGCTTTCTTCAGGGCTGTGGCAGAATTTTTCAGGATTTCCGAAGGAAGGATCCTGTGCAGCGATCTTTCTCCACATATCCCAGCCGCCGCCTTCTCTTATCTCGGGATCGAATTTTGCAGGCTTATCCTGTGCGCCGAGCGTTGCATTTTCTACGCAGCCGCCGTTTGTGATGAATACAAGATCATTTTCGGTGAGGTCAATGGTTTCTTCCTTGCCGTCACGGATTACCTTGATAGCCTTTGCGGTCTTTTTGCCCGGCTTGATATCAAACTCAACATTTACGACCTTTGTGTTATAGTGGAATGATACGTTGAAGGATTCCAGATACTTTATCATCGGGAGGATCATTGACTCATACTGATTATACTTTGTAAATCTCAGTGCGGTGAAGTCAGGCAGACCGCCGATGTGGTGGATATAACGCTGGATATATCTCTTCATTTCAAGTGCGCTGTGCCAGTTCTCAAATGCGAACATTGTGCGCCAGTAGAGCCAGAAGTTTGAATTCAGGACTTCATCATCGAAGAATTCGGTGATCTTCTTGTCATAAAGATCCTCGTCCTTTGTGAAGAAGAGCTTCATGATCTCCATAGCTGCCTTGTCGGAAAGACCGAACTTTTTATCGGTGTGAGCGTCCTGACCGCGGTTTTCGGTAGCACGCATCATGGAATAGTTAGGGTCCTTCTTGTTCAGCCAGTAATATTCATCGAGAACGCTTACGCCCTCTGTTTCGATGGACGGTATAGAACGGTACAGATCCCACATACACTCAAAGTGGTTATCCATTTCACGTCCGCCGCGCATTACATATCCAACTCCGGGATACTCATAGCCGTCGCATGCGCCGCCGGGAATGGGATCCTTTTCGAGAATATGAACATGCTCGCCCTTCATCTGACCGTCACGAACGAGGAAACATGCAGCCGCAAGAGCAGCAAGACCTGAACCTACTATATATGCAGATTTTCTGTCAACATCAGCAGGCTTCTCGGGACGTGCAAATGCTTCGTAATTTCCGCTTGAATAATACATATAAATTACCTCCGTTTGATATTTGGTTTGATTTATTTTCTGAATGTGATTATATTATATCCGCAGAAAAACATTTTAGCAATAAACAAAAAAATCCCTTTGATAAAAAAATTATCAAAGGGGGAGAAGTGTATGATTTTTTATCATTCGGGGCAGTTTGATAAATTTGAATCTGTGCGGTAAATATTCAGCGCACGTGTGATATCGCCCTGTATCAGAACGCTGAGCTTTTTGATTATTTTTTCGGGATCTTCGGTCATTCCGCATTTTATCCAGTTCAGCATTATGCCGACAAATGCGTATTTATAAAAATCTGCAATGAACTGTTTATCCTCATCCCTGACGCTGATCCCTTTGGATTTTTCTTCGACAACTCCGATAAGCAGGTCATAAGTCAGCTTGTAGAGATATGTCTCGACATGTTCGCGGCTTACCGAATGATAAACATTCATGATAAACGGCTTATTATCTTCGACTGCTCTGAAAATATTCAGAAATCCCTGCTGCCATGTGTCATATGTCTTTTTGCCGCCGAGCGCACGTGCTGCGTCCTCATGGCATGACCATTCAACCAGATCGTAAATGTCCTTGAAATGGTAATAGAAGGTCATTCTGTTGATGCCGCAGTCCTCGGCAATGTCGTTGATAGTGATCTTATTCAGCGGCTTTTTCAGCAGGAGATTTTTCAGCGATGCTTCAAGCGCACGTTTTGTTGTCTGTGACATAATGATACCTCCCGTTTTATTTGCAAAAAATCCGTATTCCATCAAAAATGAAATACGGATCAGCTGGCGGAGACGGTGGGATTCGAACCCACGGTACCATAAGGTACAACTGATTTCGAGTCAGTCCCGTTATGACCACTTCGATACGTCTCCGAATTATTAATACCTGAATATTATACCATACAAATATCCTTTTGTCAAACAGTATTTTGCATCATGGGTAAAGTTTAACATTTTGTTCATTTGTATCAGAGATGAAAAAAGCTGCCGTACAGCTTGTGTACGGCAGCGGAAGATCATTCATCATCGTCATCGATCTGGTTGGGATTTGACTGCATAAGACTGTTCCATGTGGTATTGACGAATTCAACACATTCAAAGTATTTCTGTGTGATGATATTGAGCGGGATGCCGAGTGCAGCTGCGCAGGAGGACATTTTCTTCCAGTCAGCCTTTTCGTAGCAGAGGATAACGTCATAAAGCAGACCTGCTCTGCCTTCGTGCTTGATAAGAGCATCCTTGATCTCCTGAGCGATGGGAAGCTCGCCGAGGGGTTCTTCAAGGGGGACATCCATAAGCTTTCCGAGTGTTGAGAACATACCCATAAGGTAAGCTTCCGAACGTGATATCGGCATATCCTGTGCATGGTCAAGCAGCTCAGCCGCAAAATTAGCACGCAGGAAAGATGTCTTGATAAGCTCATCGGGCATAGAACCGTCGTCCTGCTTGAAGCTGAGAAGGTAGATCCACTGCTTCAGCTGACCGAGACCGAGTACAACAAGTGCCTGCTTAACGGACTTTGCACGGTTTTTCAGTGCGAAATATGCAGAGTTTACGAGTCTCAGCAGTGAGAATGTCAGTGAAACATCACGGGAGATGATCTCTTCGATCTCGTCAATATCAGGCTCGTCCTTTGTTACAGCGACCATAAGCATGAAGAAGTTGCCCTGCATATGGTTCATTTTTCTTATTGTGGACGGCAGCTTTTCAGCAACATATGCACCCTGGAAATACTGACAGCCGTAAGCGACAGCCTTGTCATAAGCTTCCTTTGTGTCAACATTATAGGCAATGACCGTTTTTCCGAAGGAAAGACCGATCTTTACAATGCTTTCGATAGAAGTGTTGGAGAGATCTCCAAAATTGACCTTTATGTAGTCAACGATGTCGAGAACGCCGAAATATCTGGGGGCAAACTCAAAATCAACAACAGCTATCCTGTAACCCTTTGCCTTATATTTCATGATAAGAGCATGGGCAAGGGGATTGACGATAATGGCATCCTCTATCTGAATGACCAGCTTCTGGGTAGCAAATATTTTCGGGACATTCTTAACGAGAAGATTTCTTGTGAATGTAAGAAAAGCGGTCTTATTGTCGAGAAACTTTCCGCCGTCCATAGAGGAAAGGAAGTTTTCGATGGCATTAGCTGCCGATGCATCACGTTCTTCGGCGTTTGCGAGCTCCTCCTGATAAAGGATCTCGTAACCAATGGC
>USNJ01000163.1 GCA_900556055.1 uncultured Ruminococcus sp. | reverse complement strand
GCGGAGCGGTGCAGATCAATTCGGGTATGAATACATTCCTTCGTTGCATCCGTGACGCCTATTGAAACCTACTTCCTCTCACAGCGCTTCGGCAGAGAGCATTCTTGTAACAAGCTGCTCCTTCGACATCTCGAGCGAGAAAACAGCGACCTCACGTCCCGGAGAAAAGCGGCAGACATTTGTCACAACATTCAGCGCAAACGATGTCTTGCCCATACCGGGACGTGCCGCCAGCAGGATAAGGTCGGATTTGTTAAGTCCCGTTATAACGCTGTCGAGATCGACAAATCCTGATTTTGCACCGAGATACTGCTCCCTGTCCGGACCTGTCAGCTTTCCCAGTCGGTCATATGCATCGAGAATAACATCTCCGATGCGGGTAAGACCGTCGATCTCCTTACCCTGACGTATATCGTAGATCTTCTGCTCGGCAAAATCAAGCAGCGTTTCCGCACTCTCCTGACCGTCGGACGCAGCCTCGGCTATCTCCTTGGACGCATTTATCAGCGAACGTACATAATACTTTTCCTCAACGATCTTGCAGTAGCTTTCGACATTCAGCACCGACGGAACTTCGTTCATTATCTTAGACAGATAATCCTTGCCCGCCGCAGATGTCTCGAATATGCCGTCCCTTACAGATTCGTTCAGCACAGTGATGATATCCGCATCAACACCGAGCGTAAAAAGTCTTATAATAACGCCGAAAAGCTCCTGATGCTTTTTCACATAGAAGCTTTCCGATTTAAGATGAGCCATTACCTGAGGCAGGACCTCAGAATCAATAAGCATCGCCCCGAGGACGGTCTGCTCCGCCTCAAGACTGTACGGCAGTTCCCTGTTTGTAAAATCACTGAGATCCATCAGCAAGCTCCCCTTTCAAAAATATGCGGCACTGCCCCGCCAAAACAAGCGGAGCAATGCCAGTGAATTATCCCTCAATAACGTCAACAGTTACCTTTTCGGAAATGCCTGCAAGGAGCTTTACTTCGGCAGTATATGTACCGAAGGACTTGATCTCAGAGCTGAGAGATACCTTTTTCTTGTCTACCTTAACGCCGATCTGCTCGGAAATGAGGTCAGCAACATTGCCCGCAGTCACAGCACCGAAAAGCTTTCCGCCCTGACCTGCCTTGGACTTGCATACTACCTTTTTGCCCTTGAGCTTTGCAGCTGTATCAAGTGCATTCTGCTTCTCAACCTCTGCCTTATGCTCAGCGGAAGCCTTCTTGCCTGCGAGATCGGACATATTCTTTGCATTTGCTTCAACAGCAAGACCCTTGCCGATGAGGAAATTTCTTGCGTATCCGTCAGCAACTTCCTTTACCTCGCCCTTTTTGCCTGAACCCTTAACGTCCTGTGTAAATATAACTTTCATTTTTATCTTCCTTTCTGTTTATTTATAATAAAAACCATTTAAATCACGGAGAAGAAATCGGCGCAAAAAGCTTGCGTATATGGTTTTTTGCGCCGAGAGATTCCCGTGATCAATGGGTGTTTAGTATTATGAAGCGCAGATGCTGTCAAGATATTCATCAACAGCAGCCACAAGCTTTGCTCTTGCTTCTTCGGGGGTAACGTCCTTTATCATAGCACCCGCCATGGTCTGGTGTCCGCCGCCTCCGAGCTTTTCCATGATTATCTGAACATTCAGCGCACCGTATGAACGTGCGGAATAGTTCGCCGCACCGCCCTGCATATATATCGTGAACGACGCACTTACGCCCTGAATGGACAGCATCTCGTCCGCAGCCTGTGCGGCGATTATGCGTATATCCCTGCAGTCGTCCGATGTCACGGCGATAGCACAGCCCTTGTATATCTCGGAATTTGCGATAAGCTCGGCACGCTTCTTGTACACCTCTGCGGAATTGGAAAACAGCTTCTTTACCGCAACGGTATCGGCACCCAGCTTTCTGAGGAACGCCGCCGCCTCAAACGTGCGCACGCCTGTACGCATGATAAAATTCTTAGTATCGAGTGCGATGCCCGAAAGCATTGCGTCCGCATAGTAGGAGGACAGCTTCTCGATACCGCTGAAATACTGGATAAGCTCAGCGACCATTTCCGAAGCGGACGATGCATACGGCTCATGATGGAATATCACCGCATTATCAACGTAATTAACGACCTTTCTGTGATGGTCGATAACAACGACCTGCTTTGCCTTTTCGTAAAGCTCAGTGCTTTCGAGAATGTCCTTGTTCTGCGTATCCACGATGATAAGCAGCGATTTATCGGTTATCTCCTCACACGCCTGCGCAGGAGTGATGAATATCTCATCCTCAATATTTTCCTCAAGGCGCTCTATTATCGGAACAGCAAGACACTTCTGCCTGTCAACGACAAATCTGACGTATTTATCCATCATTTTTATCGCACCGACAAGACCCGCTCCCGCTCCGAGGCTGTCAAGATCGCCGAAGCGATGTCCCATGATATAGACCTTTTCACTCTGCTCGATAAGCTCATAAAGTGCCGTGGAAATGATCCTCGTCTTGACCTTTGTCTGCTTTTCAACGCCCTTTGAAACGCCGCCGAAGAATTCAAACGTTCCGTCGGGGTTTTTGATAGCGACCTGATCTCCGCCGCGTCCGAGTGACATATCAAGTGCCTGTTTAGCGAGCTTTTCCGATTCCGTGATGGAATCCGCACCGCGTCCGACACCTATTGAAAGAGTGACCGTCATTCTGTCTCCGACTGCGATCTCTCTTGCCTTGTCAAGTATCTTGAAGCGCTCCGTGCAGAGCTTTTCGAGATACTGCTGCTCGACGACCGCAACAAATTTATCGTTCGAGGTCTTGCGGACGATACCGCCGCATTCCTCGGAAAATGTCTCCATGATCTTGTCGATGTGGATATTGATATGCGCCTTTTCCGACTCTTTTATATCATTGAAAAGATCGTCATAGTTATCGACCATTATCACAAGAACAACGGGGCGTTTTGCCTCTATCTGCCTTTTCAGATCGAGATAGCTTCTGATATTTTCAAAGTAAATAAGCGTCAGATCGGAATTTTCCTTTGTCGTCGTGACAGCACTTATGCGGTAATCGCCCGATATATAATCGACCGACTGACCGTGCGCTTCTATCGCCTTGTGTATGTCGATATTCACGAGCCGCTCAACGTCCATTCCGAAAGCATCATGTGCATAAATATGCTCATTGAACGCAATATTGTACCAGATTATCTTGCCCTCCGAGTCGATTATGACCGCAGGCGCAGGGAACTTATAAAGAGAATCCCTCTCGGTAAGATTTATCTGCGACTTCATTTCCGTAACGAACTTGTGCAGGTTTTTCTCCGACTCGATGAACAGCACGAGATATGCGGCGGAAACACACGCCGTGATCCCGAGGCAGACCCAGAATCTTATCTCGCTGACATTCACAACATTAAACGCCGAATACAGCGATGCCAGCACAAGAAGCATGGAAACAAGCTTGAACAGCGTCCACTTTTTTCCTTTCATATCCTTTTCCTCAGATCTCCATTATGATCGGCAGTATCATAGGATCACGCTTTGTTTTCATATAGATATATTCCGAAAGCTCATCCTTCAGCCTGCTCTTGATGGTATTCCATTCACGCATATTTCTGTTCATGCAGTCCTGGAGCGCCGATGTGAGCACCTTTCTTGCACCGTCCATAAGCTCCTCGGATTCACGCACATACACAAATCCTCTGGAAACTATGTCGGGGCCTGCAAGGATAGTTCCGCTTTCGCTTTCGATAGTTGCAACAACTATGATAAGTCCGTCCTCAGCAAGATGCTTTCTGTCCCTCAGAACGATGGATCCGACATCTCCGACACCGAGTCCGTCAACGAGAATCCGTCCGGCGGGAACCTGTCCCGTTATCCTCATATCTGTTCCGTCAGTCTCGATAACATCGCCTATCTTTCCGATGATGACGTTATCCTTGGGGATTCCTATATCGAGAGCAAGCTGTGCATGCTTCTTGAGATGCTTATATTCACCGTGAACGGGAATGAAATACTTAGGCTTAGTCAGCGCAAGCATGAGCTTCAGCTCGTCCTGACACGCATGACCGGAAACATGTACCTCATACATTGCCTCATAAACGACCTCTGCGCCAGCTCTCATAAGCTCGTTGACTACCTTTGTAACAAGCTTTTCGTTTCCGGGGATAGGCGTTGCGGAAATGATTATGAAATCCTGCGGTGTGATAGTCACCTTTTTATGCTCGTTCATAGCCATTCTCGTAAGTGCGGACATAGGCTCGCCCTGGCTTCCCGTTGTGATAAGAACTATCTTTTCCGCAGGGAAACGGTTCATAGCATCAAGGTCGATGATAAGCCCGTCGGGAACTTTAAGATATCCAAGCTCGATAGCCGTCGAAATAACATTGAGCATACTTCTGCCGAAAACAGCGATCTTTCGGTCGTTTGCAACAGCGCAGTTCACGATCTGCTGAACACGGTGAATGTTTGAGGAGAATGTCGCAATGATGATACGCTTTCCCTCCGCACGGTCGAAAAGCTTCACAAACGAGTTTCCGACTGTCCGCTCCGAAGCCGTGTGACCCGGACGCTCTGCGTTGGTCGAATCCGCCATGAGCGCAAGAACTCCCCTGCTGCCAAGCTCGCCGAAACGTGCAAGGTCAATAATCCCGCCGTCAATAGGTGAATAGTCCACCTTGAAGTCACCTGTATGAACCACAATACCTGCAGGAGTGTGAATTGCCATACCCACAGCACCCGGAATTG
>USNJ01000162.1 GCA_900556055.1 uncultured Ruminococcus sp. | reverse complement strand
ATGCGTTAAAAACTCCACAAACCATATATATTTCAATGGCAAACAACTTGTTTTGCAATGAAAACATAAGGCAAAAGGAGCGCACACCAAAAGAAGATGCGCGCACCCTTAAATATTTATACCAATGAAAAACTTCTATAAATTACTTCACGATTTTAGTCGTTTTCATGCTGCCGTCATTCATTTTCTGAACCATGATGAGCACACCACGCTGACTGCCGTCGACACGCGCACCCTGGAGGTCAAGTGGCTCTCCACCTGGGATATCAACCCCGATACATCAGGAAAGTCCAAGCCACTGCCTCTCGAACTCTTTGAAACAAAGTATAACGGCAAGATCACATGGTACAAGACTGACTGGAACAACCGTTACACAGACCTTTCCACATACGTTCTCGGCGGCGAAGGAATCGACTTCTTCCCTGCAGGCGACCAGGACGGCTTCCCTATGGGTGCTGCTTCCGGAATGTTCACTTCCTTTGATGACTATGTAGATTGGAACGATGAGTTCTGGTCTCCCGTTAAGGCTGCCAATGACAAGCTTAAGTTCAACGGCGGTCACTATGTAGCTATTACAGACGTTGTTGCTAACGAAGTTGTTATCTACAACAGAAAGACTATCGAAGATTACGGTCTTGACGATCCTAAGGATCTTCTTGAAAATGATAACTGGACATGGGATACATTCAAGAGCATGCTGATGGAATACTGCAATCCCGATGAGGACAGATACGGTCTGGACGGATTCTGGAATGAAAAGGCTCTGATGCTCTCCACAGGCGTTCCTTCTATCGGTTTCGATGACAGCGGAAAGCTTGTTTCCAATATCAACGATCCGAACTTGGAAAGAGCTATGAACTTCATGTATGATCTGAACCAGAACAAGCTTACTTTCGACATGGAGCAGTTCGGCTGGGCTGAACAGCCTGCATTCATGAGTGAAGGCAAGGAGTTGTTCTTCCTGGCAGGTCTTTGGAAGCTTTACGGCGCTCCTGAGCTCTGGGCTTCCTTCGGTACTCCCGATGAAGTTATGTTCGTTCCCGTACCTAAGGATCCTGAGGCTGACAACTACTATTACAGCGCAAGCTTCGATGCTGTTTATTTCTGCAGCAACGGCGCAAACCCTGAAGGTGTAGCAAGATTCCTCGAGTGCAGACGTGTTGCTGCAACTGATCCCGATACTCTCGCACTCGGCGATGAGCAGATGAAGAGAGACTACGGCTGGACAGATGAAATGGTTGAGATGAAGAAGAAATGCGATGATGTTGCTAAGGCTAACCCTGTATTCGATGTATACACAGGTGTTTCTCAGGAGCTTACTACTGTTCTCGACAGCGGTGAGAACGGTGTTCGTTCCGCATTCAGAGGCATCGACTGGGCTACAACAAGATCGGCTATCGCTGACTTTGTTCAGGGCGAGGTTGACAAGCTCAACAGCAAGGTTTCCGGCTAATTTCGGATCCCGAAGATCATCTTTCTGATGTGATTTTTATGTCCGCAGGCGGATCATGTCCGTCTGCGGATTTTTATATGTTTTACAATGTGTATTCTGTATAAAAAAATATTAACCAAGGAATAACTTTTGTTAATAATTATGACTTGAAATGATTGAGAAATACATTTATAATTATATTGTGTGATCAGAAATAGAAAATTATACAAAGTAAGTTAAACGTTTTAGAGTTATATCCGTAAGTTCACTTGAATTGTCCCGCCCCGAACAGGCTGTTATGAGAGGTTGATTTTAAGTATGCTGAAGGCTATTGGATCGAGGGTCGATCTTACAAATGATGACAAGCTCGATTATTTTAATCTTGTTTCCGATCTTCTGGAGAATGAAGTCGTTCTCCGTATGAAAAAATTTACGCATCACGGAAGTACGACTTGCTTCCAGCACTGCCTGAATGTTTCATATTACAATTACAGAATATGCAGGCTCTTTTCATGGAACACAAGAGCTGCTGCAAGGGCAGGTCTGCTTCATGATCTGTTTTTGTATGACTGGCATGAGCATAAGCCTGCAAAGGGCGAACGTCTTCACGGCTTTACACATGCTCAGTGCGCACTCGACAATGTAATGGAGAATTTCGAGATAACTGACATTGAAAAGGATATCATAGTCAAGCATATGTTCCCGCTTAATATGGCGCTGCCTAAGTATAAGGAAACAGTTGTTATTATCCTCGTGGACAAATACTGCGGACTTATCGAGGTCCTTCATAATGCAGGAAGCGTTATGGGATATGTCACGGTGTCGATGCTCAGAACTATTCGCACCAAATGGCACCAGGCTTTCAGCAGCGATGAACTCTGATACATTTTAAATTGAATATTATAAAGCCGTCCGATACTGCTTCGGGCGGCTTTTTTTATCTTCAGGGAAAATGAAGATGAATAAAAACCGGTGCTTTTGGTCAAAATGCATTAAAAATCAGAAAAAATTTCTTTTTATTTCACCAAGAAAAATTTTCTGTTACGGTTGCTTTTTTGAATAAACTGGTGTATAATATATCTACAGTGGTTAAAAGTGGTCAAAAGTGGTGAAAAACACCCCGATCCTGATGAAGGGAGATGAAATTGTGGCAGGCAGTTCTTTGATGGGCACCTTCAGTCATAACATTGATGCCAAGGGCAGAATGAATTTCCCGACAAAGCTCAGAGAATCACTGGGCGACAGTTTCATCGTGACCAGAGGTCTTGACGGCTGCCTTTTCGTATATTCACAATATGAATGGTCAGCTCTGGAGGACAAGATCAGAAGCATGCCGCTTTCAAAGGGCAAGAATATACAGAGGTTCTTCTTCTCAAATGCCGCCGAAGTCGAGGCGGACAAGCAGGGAAGGATCCTTATACCTGCGCATCTCAGAGAATATGCGGGGCTGACTAAAGATGTTATGGTCATCGGTGCGGTGAACCGTGCCGAGATCTGGGACAAGGCTAAGTGGGACGAGCTGAATTCTTCATTCTCCGAGGAAATGCTCACCGAGGCTATGGACGAACTTGGGTTCTGAGAAGGGCGGTCTTATGGAGTTTAAGCATATTCCCGTGCTGCTTGATGAAGTGCTTGACGGGCTTGATATAAAGCCTGACGGCATATATATCGACGGTACAGTAGGCGGAGCAGGACATTCCTCCGAGATCGCAAAGCGTCTTACAACAGGCAGGCTTATCGGCATAGACAGGGATCCCGATGCAGTAAAGACCGCATCTGAAAGACTTGCGCCATATAATGCCACAGTTGTCAGGGGCAATTATGATGAGATAAAATCCATATGCAGAGAGCTTGATATAAGCGGTGCGGACGGGATACTTATGGATCTCGGCGTTTCGTCATATCAGCTTGATGAGGCGGAAAGAGGGTTTTCCTATCATAATGATGCACCGCTTGATATGAGAATGTCAAAGGAAGGCTTGTCTGCAAGGGATATCGTAAATGAATATTCCCAGAAGGAGCTTTCGGATATAATCTTCCGTTACGGCGAGGAAAAGTTTGCGGGAAGGATCGCTGCGAATATCGTGCGTGAAAGAGAAAAAGCACCGATCGAAACGACCTTACAGCTTGCGGAGATCGTCAAGAACTCCGTTCCTGCGGCAAAAAGACGCGAGAAAAATCCCTGCAAGAAAACGTTTCAGGCTATAAGGATCGCAGTAAACAGCGAGTTTGAACACCTTGAAACAGCTCTTGAGGACGCTTTCGATATGCTGAATGTCGGGGGCAGACTGTGCGTCATAACTTTCCATTCGCTGGAGGACAGGATAGTTAAGCGCCATTTTGCGGAGTTCTGCAAGGGCTGCACATGTCCGCCTGATTTTCCCGTATGCATATGCGGAAAAACACCGAGAGGAAAGCTTATTCTCAGAAAGCCTGCCGAGGCATCCGAAAAGGAGCTTTCGGAAAATGCAAGAGCAAGGAGCGCAAAGCTTCGTGTTGTTGAAAAGATAAAATAAAAATGATGTAGAACGAACAAAAGATATATATACGGAGAGGGGCGGTATTCATGAGCGAGCGTGATAATCTTGCAAGACAATATGACTTTGAAAGATTTGATGAGCGCGGAAATAATAAAGACAAGAAAGTAAAGCTGCGTGTAAGACGCGGCGCTCATGAAGCTGCCGGCTCCGCTCCCAAAACTATTTTCTGGGTCATGGCTGCGGGCGTTATCCTCGGAAGCGTCGTTTTTTCCAAGGTAGAGAATACGCAGTTGCATAATGACATAAGAAATGAAAATGCTCAGATAAAAATTCTTCAGGACGAAAATGTGCGCATGCAGTCGGAGATAGAAGGAAAAAGCGCTCTCGGAAATGTCGAGGATTATGCGGAAAATGTCCTCGGACTCAAGAAGCTCGATAAATCGCAGATCGAGTACATAAAGATCGAAAAGGATAATGTTATCGAGATACCTGAGGTAAAGGACGACCTTTACACGCGCATAAAAAATGCCGCAATTGATTTCTGGGAATATATCAGCGGCTGATCTAATATTATATAATATGAATTTCGGGGGCTGCATAAAGATTTTTTTGCAGCCCATGTTTTAGTTAAGGAGGCCACGTAATGTCGCTGAAACCGACTTCTAAAATGGTTATCCGTCTGAATCTGGTGATAATACCGCTTATGGTGGCGTTTGCGGTTTACATACTCATCTTCGGACTTTATAATACAGCCGTAAAAGACGGCGCAAAATATCAGGCGATGGCAAATGAAACTCAGTTCCGCAGCACAACTGTTACAGCGAACAGAGGAAGCATCTACGACAG
>USNJ01000161.1 GCA_900556055.1 uncultured Ruminococcus sp. | reverse complement strand
CAATTGCCGGGTGCGTATGGCTTGCAGCAGGATTCAACGTTGCACGCCTTGGGGTGTTATCTTATATCAGGCTTGATGAGATCTCGGCAGTCCACATACTGCTGTCGATTGTGGTATTCTGCGTGTTCGGGTTTATGTTCTACCGAATGAGCGTCAGGCATACGAAAAGGATACGCTCTTATCCACAGGAAACAAGACCTTTCTGGAATTTTTTTGACCTGAAATCCTATCTCATTATGGCATTCATGATGAGCGGCGGTATATGGCTAAGAAATTCCGGACTGGCGCCTGAAGTTTTTATTGCAGTGTTCTATACGGGTCTTGGCTGCGCCCTGGGTTCCGCTGGCATTTTGTTCTGGGTGAATTTTATCAAGGGTCTCGTTCCACAGGGGCGTACTGAATAAAGGGCACTCCTAATGACCGCGCGTGTATTTCCTTTATTATGGGAACCTCTAAAAAGCAAAAATCAATTTATCAGCAGTGATCATCTCCGGCAGGCAACGTCACAATGAACACGGTACCGGGCTTATTTCCAGGCTCTGTGCGGACGGAGCCGCCATGAAGTACCGCAATTTCATGCACGAGCGCAAGCCCGAGTCCAACGCCGCCCATCTGCCGGCTTCTTGATTTATCCACACGGAAAAAGGGCTGAAATATGCTTTCCCGGTACTCCTCCGGTATCCCGCAGCCGGTATCGGAAACTCTGATGACAGCATCGTTGTTCTCCTTATGCACCGAAACGCTGACAGAACCGCCCCGCCGGTTATACTTGACTGCATTTTCAATAAGATTGAACACCAGCCGATATATCAGTGCATCGCTGCCTGTTATCACGACGTTATCACAGTCCTGTTCCATTGTGATATCATTCCTGCCGGCAAGAGGAGTAAGGTCAGTAATGATCTCTTCTACCAGAGGCGCAAGTTCAATGCGTTCAGAGCGGGGTGCCGAACTGAGATTGCTCATTTCAAGAAGCGTATGCACAAGCTTGGAAAGCCTGTCAAGCTGTTCTGCCTGCGATCGGACAAGTTCAGCCGTATCGCCTTCCATATCTTTATGCTCTTCGGCAAAAAGCTCCAGCTTTGTCTGCATTATTGCGAGCGGCGTGCGAAGTTCATGTGCGGCATTCCCGGAAAACTGGCGCTGTGTTGCGAACGATTCCGAAAGTCGGTCGAGCATCAGGTTCACCGAAACGCTGAGCTGACGGAATTCCTTTACAGTGTCTTCATTGAGCCGTATGTCCGAGATACTGTCCTGGTCTATCTTTTCAGCCTGCTTAGAAAGCTTTCTCAGCGGTTTCAGTGTCTGTCCGCTGACGAAGTAGGCTATTGCGGCACTGACAATAGTCACTGCGATCGTTATAAGCCAGCATTTCCGCCCGAAATCAGCCTTTACATCATATGCTTCATCTGAAAACCGACCGATAAATTCCGACATCTGACTGTCTGATATCTCAATAGCAAGACCGTCCGAATCTTCGGAAATTTCCGGCGTATATTCAAATACAAACCCATTAAGAGAATCAATGCTGACAGCTCCTGAATGGTAAAGCAGAAGATTAAGGCATATGCAGGTCCCTGCAATCAGCAGCGCTGTCAGCAGGGTTATCCGCCATTGCAGGGACAGTCTTTTCATTTGACATCTCCCCCTATCACATATCCCTCTCCGACACGGTTCACGACCGGGTCGTACCCAAGTGCGGCACGGAGTTTCCTGCGAAGAGCCGAAATGTGAACCCGTATCGAATTACTGAAGCTGTCCACACTTCCATCCCAGACGTGTTCAATAAGCTCCTCCTGGCTTACCGGGCGGCCCTCATGGAGCATGAGATATTCAAGCACTCCGGTCTCCTTTCGTGTAAGTGAGACCGATGCGCCGTCAACCGAAGCGATCCTTGTCCTGGTATCGTATACGAGCCGTCCGCATTTCAGGCAGACATTGTGCTGAATGAACTGACGGCGAGTCAGGCTGCGTATGCGTGCCTCAAGCTCCGCCAGATGGAACGGCTTGGACAGGTAGTCGTTTGCGCCTGCGTCCAGCCCCTCCACCTTGTCGGTTATCTCACTGCGTGCGGAGAGGATCAGCACGGGAGTTTCATAGTTCACTGTCCGAAATTCCCGCAGTATGGTCATTCCGTCTGCACCTGGCAGGTTGATATCAAGCAGTACCAGGTCGTAACGCTCGACGGCAAGCAGCTCACGGGCTTCATTGCCATCGCCGCATGTGTCTGCTTCATAGCCGTCCAGACGCAGCTTTTTCGTGATATCGTCACGCAGGGATTTTTCATCTTCAACAACAAGTAAACGCATTTTTGTCCTCCATTGATAATAGTACTTATATTATAGCACATCCTGATAAAATTTGTGTTAATTTACGCTTAACAGGAAATTTATACTCACTGTGATATAATCATATCATCAAAGAACGGAGGTTAAAATCATGACAAGAAAAAAAACGTTTGCACAGTCGCTTCTGCTGCTTTCCGGAATATTGATGATATGTTTCGGGATATGGCGCGGAGAGGCGGAAACTGTTCTGTCAAAGGCGATACGTCTGTGTATGGAGTGTGTGGGAATTGGATAAGAAGAAAAAACCGAAAAAGATAAATTTCCTTGCCCGTTTCCGTGGGCTGATACAAGCGTCAGCCGTAATACTTACAAATATCCACCTGCCGAATTTCTTTAAGGGAACGTTATATCAGGGAAAAGGAAAATATGCCTGCGTCCCGGGACTTAACTGCTATTCCTGCCCCGGAGCTGCCGGTGCCTGTCCAATTGGCGCATTTCAGGCGGTCATAGGCTCATCGAAATTCAAGTTTTCCTACTACATCACAGGTATGCTCATTCTTATGGGAGTCCTTCTGGGACGATTCATCTGCGGCTTTCTCTGCCCTTTCGGCTGGCTTCAGGAGCTTCTGCACAAGATCCCTGTGCCGAAGCTGTCCACCGTAAAGCTGAAGCCGCTGAGGTATTTGAAATATGTAATACTGGCAGTTTTTGTTATAATGCTTCCGCTGATCGTTGTAAACGAGCTTGGAATGGGCGATCCGTTCTTCTGCAAGTATATATGCCCGCAGGGAGTTGTGGAGGGTGCTATCCCGCTGGCGATAGCAAACGAGGGCATACGCAATGCTCTCGGAGCACTGTTTTCATGGAAAACCGGCGTTCTGCTGGCGGTAGTCACGGCAAGTATGTTTATTTACCGGCCGTTCTGCAAATGGATCTGTCCTCTGGGAGCAGTTTATGCGCTGATGAACCGCGTGTCGCTTTTCCAGATGAAAGTTGACAAGAGCAAGTGCGTTTCCTGCGGTGCCTGTGCAAAAGCCTGCAAGATGGACGTTGACATCACAAAAAGTCCCAACCATTCCGAGTGTATCCGCTGCGGAATGTGCATGAAATCCTGCCCGACCGGAGCAATATGCTACAAATACGGGTTTGGAAATAAATCCGGCGATAAAGCCTGCAATTCATATGAAACAAAGGAGATAACCAAATGAACAGAAAAAAGATAACAGCAATCACAGCCTGCCTTATCATGGCACTTTCGCTCACTGCCTGCGGCAGCCAGACCTCACAGTCGGGACAGGAGGTTCAGTCCTCACAGGCGGCACAGAATACCCAGACTGCGGACAGCGGCTCTGTAACGGAACAGGATCTGCTTGACGAAGAAAACAAGATTCTTTCTGAAAACCGTGAGCTGTGGGAAAAGGTGTTTGGCGCAATGGACAAAAACGTCACGGACAGCGACCTGAGCAAGAACTACGGCGAGTTCCTGCTTGACACCATTGAAAAAGCAAAGGATCAGTTCACTGACGAAGAATACGAAACTCTGCGCACGGGAGCGGAAAGAATACGTGATATCGAAAATCAGATAGCGCAGCTTCCACAGGGCGATTCAGCGACTGATACAGCTTCGGCGAACACTTTCCCGCAGTTTGACGGATACGATCTTGACGGAAATAAAGCTGACAGCAGCCTGTTTTCTAAAAATGAATTTACGGTCGTGAACTTCTGGTTCAACGGCTGCAAACCCTGTGTAGCGGAACTTGGAGAGCTTGACAAGCTGAACAAGAGAATAAGCGAACAGGGCGGAGAGGTTATCGGAATAAACGTTGAGACCCTGGACGGAAACGAACAGAACATCGAAACTGCTAAGCAGATACTTGAAACAAAGGGTGCTTCATACCGCAATATCTATTTTGATTCCGCAAGCGATGCAGGCAAGTTCTCACTCGGAATAATGGCGTTTCCGACCACATATGTGATCGATAAAAACGGGAACATAGTCGGCGAGCCGCTTCTCGGCGGCATAGACAGCGAGGAAAACCTCAACACTCTTCTTGATACCATAAGTAAAGCAAATTCGGACAATTGACACGATAATTCAGGTTTGGAAAACGATGTTATTAAAGCATGATACATGCAAAATCAGATAAATAACGCTTGCCAAGCACCGCCTTATATTTCCTATGCACAGAAAAGAGAGCTGACTTACAATGTCAGCTCTCTTTTGTATTATGCCTGCTTTGTGAATCTTACTGTGCCATCAAAGATGTGTTTTCCGTACATTCCGAAAGCTGTCAATTTTGCGGCTGTGTTGATCGTGATTGTCCGTGCTTTTCAGTTTGTCGAAGATTCCCATTGTTAAGCTTCTTTCAGAATGAATTATGGGGTTCTCGTTTAAACCGGAACACGAGCAAATTTTCGTTGGGACTTTGCCGTGAGGGAGGTTTAATACTAAAAACCCATTGAATTATGGGAATCTCC
>USNJ01000160.1 GCA_900556055.1 uncultured Ruminococcus sp. | reverse complement strand
TAGTGCCGTTCAACGATTTCAGCCTGCCAAGCCTTACGGCAGACTATACGCCGAACACCATGATAATCGACATCGACAGCGGAAACTGCAAGAGACTTCCGACACCCGATACAGACCTTGCCGAAACTAAGTACGGACAGGGCGATTACTTTCTTTATGATAATTGGCTGTACTACACGATAACAATGAGACAAAACGATGACCGCAAGCTTCTGTACCGATACGATCTCAAAAGCGGCATGACCGAAAAGGTCGATATATCGGAGAAATTCACCTCATATGCAGTGACGGACGGATCTATCCTGTATTCCACACCGACAGACGGCGGGATATCCTCAAAGCTGTGGAAATATGATGCCGAAAGCGGCGTGACAGAAGATATCTCCAAACAGCTCATGATAGACGGCAAGCCGTTTGCGAATGCGAATTTTTTGTGGAACGGAGAATATCTGATATTATGGGACGAGCATTACTGGCAAGGCTCGGCGGCAATAGCCGAAAATCACCCCGACAAAATAATGATCATGGACAAGGGCGGAAATGCTGTTGCTGTTTATGATATGCACAATGCTCCCATACCCGTCAGCAGCGGGGGCGATCTCATTAATTATGGCTTGAAATCGCAGAACGGCAAGCTTTATATCTGCACATTTCTTTCGCAGAACGATCCCCGTTCAGGCTATGACACGAACTTTCAGGATCTTGTGCTGTGCTGTGAAATATCTGATATAATTGATGGCAATGCGCAATGGTATGAGCCGTTTGATTTCTATCAGCTTGTTAAACCAAAGGAGACAGACAATGCTTGAACTTCGTGATCTGACAAAAAAATACGGTGAAACCACCGTACTGAATAATATAAATTTCACCTTTGACACAGGCATTTACGGACTTCTCGGCGCAAACGGTGCGGGAAAATCCACCCTGATGAATCTCATTACAGACAACGTAAAAAGGACAAGCGGCGATATACTTTACAATGGCACGGAAATACTCGACCTCGGCGCAAAATTTCGCAAAAAGCTCGGCTATACGCCGCAGCTGCAAGGAATGTACGAGGATTTTACCGCCCGCAGCTTTCTGCATTACATAGGCGCTCTCAAAGGAATGAAGCGAAAGGAATGCAGATCGCAGACCGAAGAATTTTTAGAGGTGACAGGTCTTTCCGCAGCTGCACATAAGCGTCTCGGAAGCTTTTCGGGCGGAATGCGGCAGAGAGTTCTTATCGCCGCAGCTATGCTTGATCGTCCCGAAATACTGATACTTGACGAGCCTACTGCGGGACTTGATTCGGAAGAACGCATACGATTGCGCAATTATATCGCCGATATGTCAGGAGAGCGGACAATAATCATTTCGACCCATGTTGTGAGTGATATTGAATACATAGCCGACAGCGTAATAATGCTTTGCAAAGGCAAGCCAGCGATCGTGGGTACGCCTTCGCAGCTTATCGGCAAAGTGAAGAACAAGGTCTTTGAGCTTTGCGGAGATCACAATGATATCTCCCGCCGAAAAAATGATTATGTCAACGGGCAGATATATCAGACCGAACAGGGCTTCGTGCTTCGGATAATTGCCGATGAATGTCCGTCGGATTTTCTGCCCGCAGCAGGCAGGATCAGCCTGGAGGACGCATATCTTTACTATGCGGAGGGAAGAAAATGAGCGAATTCAGACGGGTATTTTTCTCCCGAAGGAACATTTTTTATTTGCTGACCGCAGTCCTCATTTCAGTGATATTTTTCATTTTCGACTGTACCGACAGCAAGGAAATAACTCTCACGGGAGATGCGCTTTCCGACTATATAAACGGCTATCCGAAATTTCTGCAAAGCATACAGGATAACGCAAATAATTCGGAAACAATTGCGGCGCTTTCGGGTGGATTTTCTGCGGAAAATATAAAAAAGACCGCCTCCGATTATGCAAAGCTTTCCGATGTTAAGCCGATCATCGGAAACAACAAAGGCTTTGTTCTCCTTTCAGGCTATGAAACAGGAGATATTCTGATTCTGACGGTAACGCTGCTGATCGCTGCCGATTTTAATGAAGAACGCAAAAAGGGACTTACTGCGCTCATTCGCAGCACCCAAAACGGCAGGCGTCTGCTTTCCGTTCAGCGCACGGCAATTATCATCGCAGCCGCTCTGACGGCGAGCATTATCATCAACGCCGCCTGTTTTCTGACAGCGGAGCTTATGTGCGGCAGTATGAATGTCCTTCGCCCGATACAGTCTGTTCCCGAATTTTCGCTGTGTCCGTTTCGCATAACACTGCTGAAGTATCTTATTTTTTCAGTGCTGATGAAAACCGCTGCGGCGGCTGTCTGCGGATCATTTCTGTACCTTATAACATCTGTTATGGATCCCGTGATCGGGTTTGCAATATGCGGTGCGGCATTCACAGCGGAATTTATCCTTTATGCCGCAATACTTCCGACAAGCAGCTTTGCGGGGATAAAATTTTGCAATGCGGCGGCTGTACTTCGGTCAGATGTGTTTTTCAGAGAATACTGCAATCTTAATATTTTCGGCAATGCGGTAAGCTTCCTGCCGTGTGCGGTTTTCACTGTGACAGCTGCCCTCGTTCTGCTTTCTGCAATGTGCTGTATATTTACATCAGCCGGCGATGAGAAGATCGCTGTAAGCGGCAGAATGTCTGATAAAATTCGCAGCATTATCAGCCGAAGATCGCCATGTCTGCCATTGCCAGTTTGGGAAATAAAAAAAGTATTTATAGATCAAAAGGGCGCATTGCTCCTTGCCGTTATCGTGTATATCTCGGCAAGCTCCGCATTACAATATCGCTATGCGATCCCCGCATATTCGCAGTATGAGGAGATGTATTATAACAAATTCAGCGGCGTTGTCACGGAGGAAATGCGTGAAAAAATGATTTCGAAATACGATAAAATCTATGCCCGTCAGACAGAGCTGTATGAAGAATATCTTGCGAAGCTTGAAGCAAACGATCATCAGCTTAACGATGAACTGATAATAAGCTGCAACAGGCAGCTCGATATGAGCGAACAGCTTGCCGCTCTTGATGAATTCATCGGAAAAGCCGACAGAGCCTTGAATTATTCCGAACGCACGGGCATTGAAACAGAGCTTATAAAGCCGAAAATATATGAACTTCTGCTGATAAATGACACTTCGTCCACGAATAAAAATGCGATGTATATCATACTTGCGATGGTCGGTATTTTCGCAGGAATATGTGCAAATGAAAACCGCTGCAATATGGATCACATATTGAGATCTTCAGCCAAAGGCAGGGGTCGGCTCACAGCGATAAAGCTGGGAATCATCGGTGCAGCAGCAATTTTTATTACGGCAGCGGTGTATGCCCCGCAGGTAATGCTTATCGGTGCGGAGGGATACAACGATATCACAGCGGCGGCGCAGAGCCTTGAATTTCTGCGTTTCGTGCCGTTTGAAACAAGCATACTCGGCTATCTTGTGATGATGTTCGCCGTCAGAATGCTTGCGGCATTTGCAGTGGGCGCATCTGTAATGCTCATCAGCCGATGCTGTAAAAGCGCAGTCACAGCTGTCTCCGTAAGCACAGCTGTGATAATTATTCCTTCGGCACTTTCGGGGACAGGTCTGCTGCCTGTTTTAAGCTTTGCGGATATTGTGGGATTCACTTTGATAGGTTGATATCCCGAAAAAAGTCAGGATATATCTGCCCTCTGAGATCAATTCTTCCCGTCAGTAATGTCAAGACTTTCGTTTGCGCCAAGCGTTTCGTCTGCGATCATATCCGCCATACACCTGGCAATAGCCGCACGATCGACATTGCGGTGAGACGGCTGCTCGCCTTCCTTACTTTGACGGATCACGCACAAAAGCTGTCAGTTCAATGCCCTCCGTCTTTTGCATTTTGCGTGTCAGATACTTTCCTGTGTGTCCGTCAGCTCCGAAAATAACAACTTTTTCATAGAGGTTCCTTTCTGTATATATGGCTTTCATTATTATCTGTACCATTTATCAATATAATACTTGTTTTGATGAATCATCATCTTTATTTGATGATCCAATATTTGCTCCATACTAAAAAACTTCATACAGAACAGGATCGGAATATGTATCTAAATTGCTGTTAATCCACATTGCACCGTTTTCCCTGATGCGATGAAATCTGAATATCCAGCACCCTCCGTCATCTTCCGAAAGTATCGAGCAAAACTCATAATTATATTTATTTTTAAGCTTTTTACTGAATTCCCTGAAAAAATACAAAGCCAGATCAACGCCGATCGGATCAACAGACATTTCGATATTCAAATTGATTTCATTCTGACACGCTTCCAGTCCGATTTCATCTGTAACATATCTTTGCAATTTGTTTTTATCGGTCATGTCGAAGGTCGGCATTCTGATCAAAACACAGTCGTTTATCAGATGCAGATTTTCTGTCAGCATACTGACAAATGCATCTGCCTTAGCAATATCATCTTCTGTCAGGTCATTGTCTGATCCGTTCAATCTTTGCAGCATCGGGGCGTTGTATTGCATAAGCATTCTCCCATATTTCTATCACAGCCGCATTCGGAAACTTCTGAATGCGGCATTATAAATTGATTTATGATCCGAATTTTATCGCTGTAAATATATGATCATACTATGCTTTTGAAAATCTTATAAACTCATATGGCAATCCTATATCCTCAGAATATTTGCGGATCTCAGCTTTTTCATCATCACTCATTTCGTCATAAAAAGGGCGTTCCGATACTTTTCGATATGTTTTTACTTCGTCTATTTTCAATATATCACCCCA
>USNJ01000159.1 GCA_900556055.1 uncultured Ruminococcus sp. | reverse complement strand
GCCCTTGCGAGGGCGACCAGCCCTTGCCAAAGCCCAAGGGCTGGACCCCAACGCTTTTTAGTTTGGGTGCGGGTCTGGTGGTGCTGTGCGTTTCACAAGCAAAACGCAAAGTACTCTTTGCCCGCTTGGTGTGCGGCGCATTCTATCGCCGTGGGGGATTTTGTTACGGTTCTGTTTAAGCTTTCGGCTTCTTTCTCTTTTCCCTATCTCACCAAAGTGAAATTATCCAAAAGAAAAATCTGCGCCTCTCAGCGTCTTTCGCAGATAAGCTTCATCGCTGTTCTGTCTTCGCCGTCTATTACCACGCTCGCAAATGCGGGTATGCATATCAGGTCTATGCCTATCGGCGCAAGATAGCCCCTCGCTATCGCTATCGCTTTTATAGCCTGATTCGCTGCGCCTGCGCCCACTGCCTGCACCTCGACTGAATAATTATCCCTTATTACGCTTGCTATTGCTCCTGCTACCGAATTCGGAACGGATCTTGATGAGACCTTTAGTACTTCCATTTGCTGAAATTCCTTTCACCGTTTTTTTCGATGTGCAATACATCAATTTTATTATACAACTTTTCAATTTATATTTCAACAAATGCCGAAATAATTGTGCAATCTATCTAATCTGCATAGGCTTGATATTGTATGCTTTGCCCGTTTTTTCGTCGAAGCTTACGACGACGCAGTTTATAAAGCACGGATTTTCCGATTCCTCGAATTTTACCGGACAGTGAAAACGCAGCTTTTCTATGATAAGCTCGCTCTTTACGCCCAGTGCGGACATCTCCGCTCCCGTCATGCCGACATCGGTGATATAGGCTGTGTGTCCGCCGAGTATCGCTGCGTCCGCCGTCTGGACATGGGTATGCGTACCCAGCACGGCGGTCACTCTGCCTGTCAGGTAATGCCCCATTGCCTTTTTCTCGGACGTTGCTTCGGCATGGAAATCCAGTATGATGTTCGGTGTGCCGATATCCGCAAGCACCCTGTCTATGACCGTGAACGGATTATCCAGAGCGTCCATGAATATCGTACCCTGCAAATTCACAACGGCAACGCTGCATCTGCCGAAATCAAGCACCGTCACGCCCCTGCCGACAACTCCGTCGGGATAATTTGCGGGACGGACAAGAATTTCGCAGCTGTCATACGACTCCATTATCTCCTTGCGGCGGAAGCAATGGTTTCCAGTCGTTACGGCATCTGCGCCCATGTTTATAAGGCGGTCGAGGGAAGCAATCGTAAGACCGTTTCCCTGCGCCGAATTTTCGCCGTTTATTACCGTGATGTCGATTTTTTCGTCTCTTTTTATCTGTGATATCTTCGATGCCAGAAAATCGCAGCCGCTTTTTCCCACGACATCGCCTACGAACAGAAGGTTCATTTTATCTCCATTCAGTATATTATATCTAAAATTTTACTCTTCGTTATCGTCATCGGGGACGGGTTCTTCGGTGATGACTTCGTTTTTCTCCATATCCGCCGCTTCTGCGATCTCACGTTCCAGCTCCTCCTCGGAGGGCTGCTCTATCTTCTCGATATCGGCATTGTCGTCATGCTCGGCTCTTGTGAATGCAACGACCCTGCTGTCGCCCTGAACTCTCATGACCTTAACGCCCGATGCGTATCTGCCCATTACTCTTACGTCATTGGCTCTTATCCTGATTATGATGCCGTCGTCCGAAATAAGAATGATATCATCGGTATCGTCAACGACCTTTATGCCGCAGACATGACCCTTTTCGGCTGATACGGGATAGTTTTTCAGACCGTAGCCGCCGCGTCCCTGTATACGGTAGTTATCGAGGCTTACACGTCTGCCCAGTCCCTTGTCGGTAACCGTGAGGACTGTTGCACCCTCTCTTACTCTTGCTATGGACACAACGCAGTCGCCTTCACGCAGCTTTATCACTCTTACGCCGTGCGCCGAACGGCTGAGGGGACGTATCTTATCCTCCTCGACTCTGATAGCATAGCCGTCCTTTGTTGCTGTGATGAGCTGTGCGCTGCCGTCGGTCATTCTTACGCCTGCTATCTCGTCGCCCTCGTCAAGACCTATCGCTATAAGTCCGTTCTTGCGGACGTTGCGGTAATCTGCAAGGCAGGTCCTCTTTATCTTGCCGTTTTTCGTTACCATGACGATGAATTTTCCGCTGTCGAAGCCGCAGGTCTTTATCATAGCCGCAATTTTTTCGCCGTCTGTCAGCGGCAGGAGATTTACGGCATTCACACCTCTCGACTGCTTCGATCCCTCGGGTATCTCGTAGCATTTCAGCTTATACATAACGCCCTTGTTGGTGATAAACAGGACATTATCGTGAGTGGACGCAATGAACATCTCCTGAACAAAGTCCTCGTCACGCTGCTTCATGCCCGTTACGCCCTTGCCGCCTCTGTTCTGCGTCTTATAGTCGGATACGGGCTGACGCTTTATATAGCCGATATTCGTATATGTCACAACGCAGTCCTCAACGGGAATAAGATCCTCGATATCGACCTCGCCGCTTACTGCCTCTATCTGGGTTCTTCTGTCATCGCCGTATTTATCCTTGATAACGTTTATTTCGTCCTTGATGATGCCGAGGAGCTTATGCTCATTTGCGAGGATATCCTCAAGCTCGGCTATCTTCTTATGGAGAGCGCCCAGTTCATCTAGTATCTTCTGTTCCTCAAGACCTGTAAGACGGCCGATAGTCATCTGAACGATGGCTTCCGACTGAATTTCCGTTATCTCAAAGCGCTTCTGAAGTCTTTCCTTGCCTTCGGGGATAGACTTCGATGTTTTCATTATCTCAATGACTTCATCTATGTTGTTTATCGCAACAACGAGTCCTTCGAGGATATGTGCGCGTTCCCTTGCCTTTCTGAGGTCGAAGTTTGTCCTGTTGCGGATAACCTCTTCCTGGAACTTGATGTATTCCTGAAGTATCTGCTTTAAGGTCAGCACCTTGGGTTCGCCGTTTACGAGGGCGAGCATGGTCACGCCGACCGTATCCTGGAGCTGAGTGTAGCTGAAAAGCTTGTTCAGCACGAGCTGAGGGATAGCGTCCTTTTTCAGCTCGACAACGATGCGCATTCCGTTTCTGTCGGATTCATCACGGATAAAATGTATTCCATCGACCTTTTTATCCTTGACAAGAGCCGCCATCGCTTCGATGAGCCTTGCCTTGTTGACCATGTAGGGAATTTCTGTGATGATGATGCAGTTTCTGCCCTTTATCTCCTCGACAGATGTTTTTGCACGGAGGGTTATCTTTCCGCGTCCGGTAGCATAAGCCGCACGGATTCCTGCCTTGCCCATGATAATGCCGCCTGTCGGGAAATCGGGTCCCTTTATGCACTCCATTATCTCATCGAGAGAAGCTTCGGGGTTATCTATCAGCAGATTTACCGCATCAATAGTTTCACGCATATTATGCGGCGGGATATTTGTAGCCATACCTACGGCGATTCCCGTTGAGCCGTTTACGAGGATATTCGGGTAACGGCTGGGGAGAACGACCGGTTCTTTCAGACGGTCATCATAGTTCGTCATGTAGGGGATAGTTTCCTTGTTGATATCAGTCAGCATCTCGACGGATATTTTGGACATCTTGGCTTCCGTGTAACGGTAAGCAGCCGGGGGATCGCCATCGACCGAGCCGAAGTTTCCGTGGCCGTCAACAAGGGGATATCTCATAGAAAAGTCCTGAGCAAGACGGACGAGCGCATCATAAACGGAAGCATCTCCGTGAGGGTGATAGCGTCCAAGCACGTCGCCGACTGTGGTAGCACTCTTCAGGTACTTCTTATCGGGGGTAAGACCGTCCTCGAACATCGTATAGAGGATACGTCTGTGAACGGGCTTCAGACCGTCACGGACATCGGGGAGCGCTCTTGCGACGATAACGGACATCGAATATTCGAGAAATGACTTTTTCATTTCCTTTTCAACGTCGATCTTGATAACTTTGCTGTTGTCATTTAACCAATCCATTGACTTGAACCAATCCTTTCATTCAACAGGCCTTATAGCGGATGCCCATTATATTTGAAAGCTTTTCCCGTATGAGATCATTTTCATCTGCGGAAAACGCCGATTTCGGGATAACGTACATATTCTGTTTCTTTATATAAACGAGATAGAACTCCTTATCCTCGCAGATTTCGACAGCGGGGTTATCGAGGTGGATAACAGTTGCGGGGATATCCTCGGACATATCATCGCCGTTCTGTTCACGCTGTTCGTACTCCGTCCTATCCTCCTCGGTAGATATTTTTATCATCAGGGGATAGACTATGCAGTTATACTTAGTGCCTTCGAGCTCCTTGATATTATTTTCGAGATCCTTGGCGGTTTTTCTTGGTCTGATGACGATAATAGCGCCGAGGGCGACGCATATGCCTATGACCATCCAGGCTGACTGAGCGCCTCTGTCGATGATGAGGGCGGCGATCTGGATAGCGACAGCAATAGCGAGGAGAACGAGTTGGATAACGATATTTTTCATGGCATATTTCCGCTGAAATAGGCGGAAGCCGTTCATAATGAGGTTAGTATTTGAGGAATAGATACCGCCGGCCAGTGGTTCATCGGAATAGGGATCACGGTAAGCATTTCCGTCGAAGCTATCCTCGGGGATAAGATCTTTCATAGCATTACTCCCAAAGCGGGGAACCCCCGCGGTTTTTTCGCATTACGGCGCGGCAAGCCGACGCCTTACTTATGTGGGGCGAACAGCTTATGTGTCCGCGCGAAGGTACTTTAGTTATAGTTTTGATAGGGGAACAGCTTTGTCGGTTCTCACTTGGCGCATTTCAAGGGCACAGCACCCACAGACCCGCACCAGAAGCTAAAAAGCGTTGGGGTCCAGCCCTTGGGCTTTGGCAAGGGCTGGTCGCCCTCGCAA
>USNJ01000158.1 GCA_900556055.1 uncultured Ruminococcus sp. | reverse complement strand
AGAAATCGCCGCAAAAGCTTTGATATATGCGGTTTTGCGGCGGGAGATTCCCATAATTCAATGGGTTTTTAGTATTACGCATAAAAAATGATCGGATACAGAGCATTCTGTACCCGATCATTTGGTCATGACGGAAGATCAGCTTCTCTTTTTCTTTGCAGCAGCTGCAAGAACAGCTGCGGATACAGCTGCAAGAGCGGCTGCACCGAGAACGATACCGTCCGCCGACGAAGACTCGCTGCTTATGATCTCAGTAGTTTCATTTGTCAGCATACCGTCAAACGCCTCGACATTTTCAGTCGGGAGCTGTCTGAGCAGATCCTTGTCGGAGATAACGAACATTGCTCCGTGAGTAAGCGAAACTACAGCAGAACCGTTCGTGTTGACAGTCAGCGCATCATCGACCTTAGTTACAACTCCATTTTCGGAAATGAAGTAAAGGTTAGCCTTCTTGAGGTCAATGCCCTTGAGCTGAGAGGACGGAATGCGGACTTTCATAGTCATTCCGAAATCGCCCTTCTGTCTGGGGCTTATCACCATTGAACCTGCGGGAACGCTCACACCGTTTACATTGGTGCTGTTTTCGCCCACATAAAGTGCCATGGCAATATTTATGTCCTTTACATCGAAAACGGTTGACGGATCAATCGTAACCGAATATTTACCTGCGGAGAATGTGATCGGTGCTTCTGCGTTGGCAATAGCTGCAACAGCGTCAGCGTTAAGGGAGATGTTTGCTCCCGAAACATAGACAACAGCATCATGCTTTGTTTTCAGGCTGCTTGTTATCGCACCGGCAATGTCGCTCTCGGCTATCTTTGAAATGGCAGTCATTGAGCTTCTTCCGGGTGCGGAATAAACAGGTGAGCTTGACTGTGAAGCAGGCGGAGTGTAGCTTGGCTTGGACGCATAGTCAACAGCTCCTGCGCTTACAGCAGCCGAAGCAGTCATTGCAGCAGCAAGTGCTGTACAAGCAACGGCCTTTTTTACGGACATTTTCATTTTTATAATCCTCCTTTCTCCCAAAATATTTATAATAAACCGCTTTCTTGGGACGGATTATTATCAGACGGAAATGCAGCTCCCGCAAAAAATGCGGAAAGCACTATGACAGTCATGGATAATATGCATACCGACGGAAGTGCAGGTATCTCGGCAAATGGACGCTGTGCAATAAGCATTGCCGCCCTGTTCAGGAAATCAAGTATCTTTGAATATCCCGAAACATTATCCCTCATGCCATAAAAATATGTATACACAAGCGGAACTATCCAGTATGCGGCAGCAAATACGGCAAAGATTTTCCTGCCGTTCTTCCCGCTGATAAATCCGCAGTATGCCCAGACTATGACAAGCACCGCAGTAACAGCGATCCTTGCCGCCCCCGCCCACGGCTGATAATATTCATAGCTGTAAAACGATGCAGCCAGTGCCGCAGCTATGCAGAGCAGTATATTTTCCGACAGACTGCTTTTTCTGCCGAAAATATGCGCCGCCGGATCTTTTATCGACATTTTCATCCCTCAGATCATCAAAGTACCGTCTGATACGGAACAACGCCGTTGTAATTGTTAGCAAGCATATATCCGTACATGAACAGACAGAATGAAGCAATGATTATTTTCACGGTAGCAGATGCGTTTCTGCCGTCTTTCATGAGATGTTCAGACTTTTCGGGCAGTATGCATATCACTTCGGGAACGAGAACAGTCACCGCAGGAATGAAAAACAGCACCGCAAGCCTTGAGATAACACCGTGATGCGTTCCCATCAGCTCGAAAAAGAACGTGAAAAACATGCAGTTTATCAGTATGTTTCCGTCCTCAGACTTTTCGCATATCTCCTTTTTCACCAGATATGCCGCCGCAAACGTCACTCCGAAGAATATCGAATATACGGGATCAACGCCTTTTGCAAGCTCTGCGCTCGTTTCAAGGCTGTATTCGCTGTAAAAATATCCCGTCACAAACGAAACTATCTGCCGTGAGAAAATATAGCAGACTGCCGTAACAGCGGCATATATCCCCAGCGTGATGTTGTTCATCGGTATACGAAGTATGAAGTAGAACGGTATCATGACAAGCACGGAAAGATGGAAGCATGATGCCAGCAGAACGAAAACGAAAAATCTTCCGAACTGCCCTGTTTTTATATATCTGAACGCATAAAGCATTATGACCGCAGCGATCATCTGCCTCATGAAGTTCATCGAGTTGAAGAAAAGTCCGTAAGCGATGAAGCAAAATACACCAAGATACGGCTTTTCGCAGTTTTTGTATATGTAGAGCATAACTCCCGCAGTGATGACAAGTGCTGTAACAGCGAACATTGCCTGATAATCAAACGTCAGACCCGAAATGAGCCGCATCGGCAAAAGAAAGCCCTTTTCCTGCTTCATGACCGACATATCATCGAAAGACATTCCGAAGCAGTCATCAAACCAGTTCGCATACAGATTGTAATCATAGCCGACCGAACGCCTTACGGCAGCGATCATGAACAGCGCCGCACCGCACGCCGCACAGTAGAACACCTTTCCCCTGCCGTCCCTGCAGAACAGCAGTCCGAAAGCAAAAACAGCAGCTATCAGGACCCAGTAGATAAGCATATCAGTCTCCGATCCTTCCGCCCGAGGCAATGACCTCCGCATTTTTCATGAGCCTGTCGAACGCAGCGGGCGAAAGCTTCTTTGAGATAGCCTTTCTTGCCGTATCCATGTCAGGCGGACGAGTTGTAATATTGTGGCAGTCAGTTCCCAACAGATGGGCAGTGCCGTTTTTAACCATGTTCATCACGAACTTGGATGTCTTGGAAAATGTTCTGAACGAGCCGCAGTTCAGCTGCACCAGCATATCCGCCGCATCGATTATCTCGTAAACGCTTTCCTCATCGGTGAATGAAAGATAGCGTTCCGCATGGGCAAGGATAAGCGAAATATCCGAGGATATCTCATTGGCAAAGCTCCTGAACGAACGTATGAAATCGGAAGAAAGCCGCTGATACGGCAGTTCGATAAGCATATATCCCGTATCTCCGATGCATAGCTTTTTGAGATCCGCATCAGCAAGAGAATGTGTGTAAAGCACCTCGGCACCGCAGATAAGCTCAATATCCCCGATAAGCGGAGAAAGCTGTTCATATGCATCCTCACGTCTGCGCAGAAAGCTGTCCACACTCTGTTCGGACATATAGAAATGCGGTGTTGCAACTATCCTTCCGATGCCCGACTTTTTTTCGGCTTCCGCCATTTTAACGGAAATATCCGTATCAGGCGATCCGTCGTCGATGCCGGGAAGAATGTGACAATGGAAATCAGTGTACATCAGCAAACGTTCCTTTCCGTAGACTTACTGCTTTGCGGACGCTCCGTTTTCATGTCTGTACTCATATTTATATTTGTATCGGTAAGAGCTGTAGCCCTTTCCTCCCTTGGAATTGCAGTTTGTTTTCAGGAAACCGAGAATGTGTCCCTTTGTCATCTCGACGCTTTTGAGTGCTTCGGCGATGGCAGTGTGCGTTGTAACTCCCTCTTTAACGACGAAAACAATGCCTGATGCCGTCTTGTTCATCAGGAAAGCGTCGCTGACGACCGTCATAGGCGGTGTATCCACGAAAACATAGTCATAATGATGTCCTGCGAGAGTAAGCAGCTGAGTCATTTTCTTGCTGCTGAGAAGCTCGGCGGGATTCGGCGGGATCGGACCTGCCGTCAGCACGTCCATGCACGGTCTTACATCGGAAATTATAACATTTGATATCTCATCGGTCATTCCTCCGAGAAGTGAGGAAAGCCCCATCTTATTATCGACCTTCAGCAGCGAATGAAGTACAGGCTTGCGCATATCCGCATCGATTATCAGAACTGATGCGCCCATCTGTGCCATTGTTATCGCAAGATTAAGGCAGTTTGTGCTTTTTCCCTCACCGGGCGAACAGCTCGTCACCACTGCGATCTTTTCCTCATACGGCGCAAGTGAGAATATCAGGTTGGTTCTTGCGGTCTTGTATGCCTCTGTTATAACGAACGGCGTGCTGTCGGAAATAATGAATTCACGGGAACGTCCGATAGGCAGTCTTTCAGGCTTTTTGCTCATTTCGTCTGCTCCTCCCCTGCATATTTCTGATAGCTTTCATATTTGTATCCGCCCTTGTCAACAGTTTCAAAGTCCATGATCTCCGCAAAAACGGGAATATCGTATATCTCAGCAAGATCGTCATCATCGTTTACCTTAACATCGATAATGTCGATAATAAGGAACGTCACATATGCACCGACAAGTCCGAGTGCAAAGCCGAGCGCCGGAACATGAGGACCACCGATTTCTTCAACAAGCCCGTCATAGCGACCGCCTGCGCAAACTGCACTCTGTGCACCGAGAGCGTCGGTCACAAACTCAAATACCGTGCGTGTATAATAATCAAGACCTCTTACGATGTGCGGATTGACCGTGTATGAAATGTTCATCGCTTCAAGGTACGTTTTTACTTTTTCAAAGTGGTTGTGGCACTCGTCACAGAGATAGTCAAGGATTATCGGTGCGTCCTGTCCGATTTCGTGACAAATCGGGCTTTTGCAATCGAGAATTCTCATCGGGTTGCGTTCCAGCCTGTCAAGGCAGGTATGGCAAAGCTCATCCTTCCTGCACTCAAAATATGCCTTCAGAGCTTCCTGATACTTCTTGCGACAGGTCGGACAACCGATTGAATTTATCTCAAGACTGATTCTGTCAATTCCGAGGAATCCGAAAATTTCATTGCCGAGCGAGATAACCTCTGCGTCTGCGGCAGGAGAAGCTGTACCGTAGCACTCAACACCGAACTGGTGAAATTCACGCAGTCTGCCTGCCTGCGGCTTTTCATAACGGTAGCACGAGGTTACATAGCTGACCTTCTGCGGCATAGGCTCGTTC
>USNJ01000157.1 GCA_900556055.1 uncultured Ruminococcus sp. | reverse complement strand
CTGCTGATGTTCCATTGTTACCGAAATCCATTCCGCTGAAATTCAGCACAACATTGTTTCCGATATTTTCGACAGCATCGCCGTTTACCGTAAAATCATCGCCGTAGATGCCATCGTTATCTCCTGCGCATATCTCAGAGAATACCTCGTCCTTCGGAACAAATTCAAATCCGCCGAAAATTGAGCCGTCCTTTACGCCGAATGCAATGGTTCTCTGCCCCTTGAGAGTTTCGGGAAGAGTGAATTTCATAGGCTCAAAGCCATCCCAGCGGTTGTTGTGCGGAAACATTATCGTATCGATAAGCCGTCCGCCTTCATTCGGAATGCCGTCCCACAGCTCAATGGGGATATCCCTGTTATTGCTGTTTCCAACAGAAAGTATCAGCTTGTCAGAACCCGCTCTGCCGAAATCTACGCCGCTGAATGCAAAGTGAGTTTCACCCGAAAATCCGCCGAGAGCACCATTATCTATCGTATTGACGGGAATATCCGACCATGTAAAGAAGCACGCCGAAGTGAACTTGTACGGACTTCTTACAGCCTCGCCCATGCCCGTCACCTCAAAGCAGATGTCAGAGCAGATCTGCGGGAACTCGCTGCCGTTATTGCAGAAAAATCTCAGTCGGAAGCTTCCGTCGCCCTTGGCTGTAACTTTGATCTTTCCGTCCTCTTCGATGCATTCCGCAATGTTCGTTTCCATTCCGTTATCGGCAACAGCCTTGCAGTAAACATTGCTGTATGTCGCATTTTCGGGATATATCTTAAATGCAACCTCCGCAGTTTTTGCATCTTCGGTGAGCTTTTCGCTGCCCGACACGAGATATGCTTCTATCTTTCTCACGGGGATATCATACTGTTCCTCAGCCTGTGAAACGCTCTCAAAAATGCGTCCCTCTTCTATGATATATCCGCAGTCCTCAGCGGAAAGCTTTATCTCGGCAGCCTTCATTCCCTTGGATTCAGCCCTCAGGACAATATCGCCTGCTTCACCGTCAGACATTATAAGAACAGTCAGTTTTCCTGAGAAAAGCTTTCTGCTTGTTGTCTTGTACTGCTCATAATCTGTGGAATCGCCGTTGTCCATGCCGACTATTCTTGCAGCGCCTTCAAGCGACACATTTATCCTGTTCCTTGCATTTTCAACGGGAGTTCCGTTCTTGTCGCATACGGATATTTCCGCAAATATCATGTCCTTTCCGTCAGCCTTCATGACAGTTTTATCTGCCCTTATGCTGACAGAAACAGGGTCGGAAAAGCTTTTTTTCGTCTCCTCGGCAATGACCTTCCCGTCCTCGGAATAGCCCTTTGCGGTAAGCTCGCCTTCCTCGTATGCTACCTGCCAGTGTCCTTTGAGATGATTTCCCGATGCATGGTCGATCTTCTGCTTGCCGAGAGATCTTCCGTTCAGGAAAAGCTCCGCATACGGCGCATTTGTATATACGATAACATCGATCAGTGTGCCGGGGCAGTTCGGATTGAAATCCCAGTAAGGCGCAATATGCAGCATCGGCTCATTTTCGGCTGATGTCCACTGCGACTGATAGAAATACTTAGGTATTCCCGCCGTATCAACTATTCCGAAGTAGCTGTTTTTAGTGCTGTACGGAGTCGGCTCGCCGATATAATCAAAGCCCGTCCATACGAACTGACCTAGACAGAATTTTCTGTCCCTGTCCATATACCATGCCTTTTCAGCGGTGCTTCCCCAGCCTACAACGCTGTTTCCGAGGGACGAACACTGATGATCGTCATGCGTCAGCAGTGAAGCGGAAAGCGGGAAATGATAAATTCCGCGGCTGTGCACCTCAGATGCAGTCTCACTTCCGTAAATACAAGTTTCGGGATATTTTGCGTGATGCTCATCATAAAGTCTCTCGGCATAGTTATAGCCTGAGATGCCAAGCATCTTTCCTATCTTCTGCGCATTCTCCCAAGGAATGTAGTTTGAACCGATAGTTTCTCTTGCATTTCCCCTCGGATCAAATTCCTTCACATAATTTTTGAGCATCTCGGCGATCTCATATCCATGCTCGGAAACATGAGTATCGTAGATCTCATTGCCTATGCTCCACATTATAACGGAGGGGTGATTTCTGTCACGCTTTACCCAGCTTTCGACATCGCAGTGTGCCGTAACATTGAAAAATCTCGCATTATCGAATTCATTCTTTGGAAGCTCCCACATATCGAAGCTTTCGCTGTCAACATAAAGACCGATCTCATCGCAAAGATCCATAAGCTCGGGAGCAGGCATATTGTGCGATGTTCTTATCGCATTTGCGCCCATCTTCTTCATCATCACAAGCTGACGTCTGAGTGCTGCGGCGTTCATCGCAGAACCGAGCGCACCGAGATCGTGATGCATACAAACGCCTTTGAGCTTCTCATATTTTCCGTTGCACGAAAATCCGTTGTCGGGATCGAATGTGAGCGTCCTGAATCCGAAAGTATTTATAACACTGTCCGTCTTTTCGCCCGAATGACCGTATATCTCAGTCTTCAGTTTATAAACATTAGGCGTGTCTGCACTCCAAAGGCGTGGATTTTCAACGCCGAATACCTTTGGTGCAGCTGTGTTTCCATTGTAATAGTGCATCTGGATAGTGTGTCCATCTGGGTCAATTACGGTATGGCTGACAGCCGATATCATGTGTTCCTCGCAGGAAAATTCGCAGGATACAGTGACCTTTCCGTTCATGTCGGCGGATATGTAAACGCCGTTCGGTGCAAGGCTGACAGCCGAACGCTTGACAAACCATACATTTCTGTAAATTCCCGCTCCCGAATACCATCTCGAGTTGGGCGCACGATGACGAACACGTACTGCAACAGTGTTCTCACCGTTTTTCAGGTACGATGTTATATCAGCTTCAAAAGATGAATATCCGTATGTCCATCTGAAAGCGGATATGCCGTTGACAAACACTTCGGAATCCATATAAACGCCGTCAAAGCAGAGTGAATAGTGCATATTCTCCTCAGGCTCTGCGGTAAATGTCTTTCTGTACCAGCCCTCGCTGTTCTCATATAGGTTTGCGGTATCATATATAAGCCAGTCATGGGGCAGCTCAACAGGCTTGAAATCGTTTTCCATCGCAGCGGGATATTCAGTATCAAGTTCAGTTTTTGCAAATTCCCAGCCTGACGTGAACAACAGCTTTTCAGTTCCGTTCAATTAAATCCACACCTTTCGTGTATTGTATAACTATATTTATTATAGCACACACAAAATTCAAAAATAAACAGTCAATTTGTAAACATTGCATACAGACACGCACATTCAGATCAGTATTATGTATAATTGCAGCTGCTTTTCTTGTGAGATGATTAAAAAAATTATATATTTTGCAAATTTAAGTTAGTATAAGCTAATTGAAGCTGACAGTCCTTGAAATAAAATGTTACAATATGACATGCAGTTAGCATAAGCTGATCCAGCAAAGGAGATGCCATGAGAAAAATAGCCATCTACGGAAGGGGCGGAATTGGAAAGTCCACAACGACTTCAAATATTGCCGCTGCATTCTGTGCTTGGTTCAAACGGTGTCGGAAAAACCACACTTATCAAATGCATGATAGGTCTGCTTAAGTGGAACTGCGGCTGTTCCGAGCTGGACGGCAGGAAAAAACCGGCATCCCCTTTACGATCGTAAAAGGAACGCCGTTTTTTTATGATTTGTTTATTCTGCGTATTTCTTGAATACGTCCATAAGCTCGGGATATTTCCATGTGCATGTTGATCTGTCAAGAAGTCCGAAGTTTTCGCCGTTTCCGTCAAATGCTCCATTATCCCACCATACGCACGGAACGCCAAGCTCCTTTGCTGCGCTGAGATAATAATCAAGTGCGGCAGCTCTTGCCTCGGTGTTGTTCTTGTTCATCATGCCGTATTCGCCGATAACAACGGGAATGCCCTTATCAAGGAAATTCGTCTTGATGTTGTTCATTATCGTGTCGATCTCGCCCTTGTCGGCATCAACATTGAATTCAGCGGTTCCGGTTATGTTAAGTGCGAAATTGTAAGGCTTGTATGCGTGAATGGAAACTATAACCTTGTCATCATCGGGAACGGTAAATCCATTGAGAGCTGCCGAATCTCCCGATGCTGCGATAGTCGGTATCATCAGGCATCTGTCGGGATTGTTTCCGCTCTGCGCACGGATAGTCGCAACGAAATCCGCATTAAGCTTGTTGATGACTTCCCTTGCCTCGGGAGTTCCGCCTGTCCACTCCTGACCTGTACCCTTCATACGGGGTTCGTTCAGTCCCTCAAAAATAAGGTGCTGATCGTAATCCTGGAATTCAGCAGCGATCTGAATCCACATTGCCTTGAGCTTTTCGCTTGCGGCAGGATAATTTTCCTCGGACGGGAAATGCCACTCCTCATGATGGAGATTGATTATAACATATGTACCGTCGCCGTAAGCATAGTCAACTACCTCTTTGACCCTTGCCATCCACTTTTCGTTTATCTTGTAATCGGGCGCATCTCCGACGTGGGATTCCCATGTGATCGGGATACGGATAACATTGAATCCTGCGGATTTTACAGTGTCGATTATCTGCTGAGTCGTCTGTACATTTCCCCATGATGTTTCGAACTGGATAGGATCATCGACCTTTGTCCATTTGAGCTGCTGGGCATCGAGTGTGTTTCCGAGGCTCCAGCCGATCTTCATTCCCTTGACGAGTTCTGATGCTGTCAGCACCTCAGCGGGTTCAGATGCAGCAGTTGTTTCCTCTGCATTTCCGCTGTCGGCATCAGTTGTTGTTTTTCCGCAGCCGCCGAGCATAGTCAGTGACATTGCCGTAGCCGCCGCAAGACCTAAAAGCTTTTTGAAATTCATTTTAATTCTCCTTATCTGCACGATCGCAAATTGACTATTAGAACCTGTCTTCATAAGAAATGTGTGCGGATTTTCGAGCATAATTTTGTTGCAGACAAGGCAAAAATCCGCAGG
>USNJ01000156.1 GCA_900556055.1 uncultured Ruminococcus sp. | reverse complement strand
ATATCCCCGCCCTGCGAGATCGGCAAGCTGTGCCTTAAAGGATCTCGAAAATCTCAGTATCTCACGATTGCCGTCCCTTGTGACAATGCTCATTCCGTTCGCCGTAACAAGCAGCTTCATTCCGCTTCTGAGCCTCAGGATTAGATCCTTTTTGTCCTTGAAAAATCCCAGAAAAACATCGCTGTGACTAAGCTGAAGTATCATTTCATCGGGCATCGGATATTGACGGTCATCGGTGATCCTCTCCGCTCCCTGCGTGTCGAGATCATCAAAAATATTATTGCTGCAATGGATATGCAGACGATTTTTCGCTCTTGTCAGACCTACATATATCTTCCTTCGCTCCTCGTCATTATCCGCACACACATTGTCTAGCATCATATAAACATCGTCAAATTCCCTGCCCTTTGATTTATGTATCGTTGAAACAAAGACAATTTCGTTTTCCGTATGATAAAAATCCTCAAGCTTCGATTCATGGATAAAAGCATCGAGATCGGACTTGTATTTTCTTTCGCAGGAATTCGCATAATCATCAAGCAGACTTATGCACATCGGCAGAGCGGAACTGCGTGAATATGCACTTTCAAGCGCACCCCTTGCTTCATTCCACAGCTCGGGGGATATTATCGGAGATGCAAGTCCCCTTTCCAGCACCTTCATAAAGAACCTTATCTCAGCGAGATTGTAAATGTCAAAACCATCGTTTGACTGGATCAGCTTTGCCCTCTGACCGTTTCTTACAAGCATGCCCATCACACGCAGAGCTTCGATATTTGTAGATGTCAGCACGCAGACCGATCCGCTGCCGTCATAGCTGCTCATCAGATCATTCACTACAGCTGTTTCGATATTTCGGCTTCTGTATCTGATGATCTTTACCTCTCCGCATTGGTCGGACATCGACACGATCGGATTGACCTTCATGCGGTCTGTAATGGTTTTCGCAAACGCATTTGCAAGCGATACGACAGCCCTGCGGCTTCGGTAATTTTCCGTCAGCTCGTATTTTACAGCATTTTTCTCCGTAACAAACGACCGCAGATGCTTTGAATCCGAACCTCTGAATCCGTAAATATTCTGATCGTCATCTCCGACTGCTATAACACGCATATCCTCGTTGCGCTCCATAAGCGCTTCGATCAGGGCATATTCGCTGCTGTCCATATCCTGAGCTTCATCTATAACAACAACTGTTTTCGTGATGCGTCCAAGCTCCACTTCTCCGTCCTTTATCATTCTTGCCGCATCGCTGACGATATTCTCCGCCTTATCGAGATTCCCGACCTTTCCGAGAAGATCGAAGCAATAGGAATGAAATGTTTTTATCTCAACAAAGCTTGCCGCATTTCCGATAAGCTCATACAGCCGCTTTTTGAATTCCGTCACCGCAGCACGGGAAAATGTGACCATAAGCAGCTGCTCATGCTTTACGTCCTCAAGCATAAGCAATGATGCAAGCTTGTGTACAAGAAGTCTTGTTTTCCCGCTTCCGGGGCCCGCCGTCACAACTATATACTGCGAGCTTTTGTCGTTGATTATCTCACGCTGCTTTTCCGAGAGATCATAAAAAAGCTTTTTATATTTATCGGGCGTGACCGTCCGCTCTATCTCATTCAGACGTTCTCCCTCGAAATATTTGCTCAGAAATTTCTTATAATCGAGCTGAAAATAATCATTTACAAACTGCAGTGCCGCATTATAATCCTTTACCATCATATTTGCATATTCGCCGACAATGTGTATCTGCTGTATCTTCTGACAGTAAAAATCATTCAGCTGCTTGTAGTCGTCCTTTTTGTATTTTATCTTGTTGTCAAGCTCAAGACGTGTTATCTCCATGCTGTTGTAAATGACAAGAAAATTGCCGTCCAGCTTCATTGCATCTATCTTTGAGAGATAGAGCAGTGCTTCTTCAATATCCTGATCTGTGATCTTTACGGCACGGCTTTGCTCATAAGCATTTTTCAGTTCCATTATCGAATACTGAACAAGTATCTCCTCTTTTTCCGATTTGTCGGAGCTGTATCTGTCGAAGAGATAGCTTACGATAAATCCTGATATATCAACACAGGCATTCCTTTTTTTGCGGAATGCCTCAATACCGATCTTCGGGATAATATGAACACGGCTGAGTGCGGCATCTGTGTTTTTCTGAATGTAATTCCTTATCGTCCAGTAATAGAAAACCGTTTTTATATTTGCAACAGTCGCACCCTTGATGCCGCAGTTCTGCGCCTTTTCATTCAGCTCCTTCAGGAAGAAAACACTTCCCTCCTCATCAAGGCTGCCGATCAGAAAATTTTCAAGCTCCGTAAATTTATTGAGTATTGCAAGCGACCTGTTTCTGCTCTCGCTTCTTCTGATAAATGCGTCCATGTCCTTGCTGTCAGCGAGCATGCCTTCCTCACGCAGGAGATTTATTATGCGGATAACATCGGCCTTCGGTATGCCCAGCCTGTCCGATAAATAATCTATCTTTGATCCCGCTTCAGCATTTCCCGCCCTTGAAATATTCTTTTTTGATATGAGCGAACTCATTATGCGCTTTGCACTTATCTTGTATCCGCCGCTGAATTTGTCCGAACGGTCAATCATCACAGACGCAGTCTGCATATCGGGGACAATTATGCCGTCCGCAAAATATCTCGGAACATTTTTGCCCCTTTTGATATATCCCGCATTTTCAAGAGCAAGAACTGCGGTTTTCACTCTTGTTTCAATATTCTCAGCTGTATCGTCCCAACCTGCCTGACGTGCTATCTCAAGCGGCGAACGGCAAAGAACGGATCGTGTTTTGGTGAGATCCTTTATTGCTTTCCACACCTGCTGTATCTCGCTTATGCTGAGCTTTGTCTGATTGAGCAGAAGAAAATGCTTGTCAAGATCTCCGTCATTGAAGAGAACACAGCACTCTGCCGTAAGCGACTGATCTCTGCCTGCTCTGCCCGCCTCCTGAACATAATTCTCCAGCGAATCGGAAATATCGAAATGGACAACAAGTCCGACATTCGGCTTGTCAACACCCATTCCGAAGGCAGATGTTGCAACGATTATCTGTACATCATCTTTGATGAACGCTTCCTGATTTGCCTGCTTTTCGGTGCTTTCCATTTTCCCGTTGAACGGCAGTGCTTTGTATCCGTCCTCACGCAGCTTATCGGCAAGCATATACGTCCTCTTTGTCCTAGACACATAAACGATCGCCGGACAGTTTTTCTGCTCGATAAGATCTCTCAGTGCAGTGTATTTTTCTTCATCGGTCTCCTTGTACAGCACCTCATACCGAAGATTTGACCTTGCCGCAGATGTCGCAAAAAGTTCAAGATCAAGGTCAAGCTTATTCTTGAAATATTCCCTGATGTCGCTTATTACCTTCTGCTTAGCGGTTGCTGTAAAGCATGACACGGGGATAGATCCTTTCAGATCCTTTTTCTCCTGAAGCTCACGGATAAAATCTCCGATATAAAGATAATCCACACGGAAATCCTGCCCCCATGCCGAAAAACAGTGTGCCTCGTCAATTACAAATCTCGCAATATTCCGTGACAAAAGCAGCCGCTCTATCGTCCGTGAACGCAGCGATTCGGGAGATATATAAATAATTGACGCAAGACCGTTCTCCACACGCTCAAACGCCTCCGCACGCTCTATGCAGCTCATCAGACCGTTTATCGCAACGGCATCTGCAATGCCCTTCTTTTCGAGATTATCGACCTGATCCTTCATAAGCGACTGCAATGGCGAAATAACGACCGTCAGCCCTCTTGACGCTTCACCCGCCATCAGCGCAGGCAGCTGAAAGGTTATGGATTTTCCGCCGCCCGTGGGAAATACAGCCAGCAGGGATCTGTTTCTGACTGCGGCATTCACAGCCATTTCCTGAAGCGGCTCATCATTGTATCTCCTGAAATCATCATATCCGAAAATGCTTTTCAGCTTTTTATGCGCATCAAGTCCGCTGCGGCAGTATTCGCAGCCGTCGGCGCACGGCGTATTTCTCAGCAGTCGCATCACATTATCAACAGCAGGAAAATTTATATGCACCCACGCAGGAATGACCGAGTGGATATCCTTCGCCGTTATGAGCGCAAGACAGTATGCAAGCTCTATGGGATTATTTTCAATGATCGTTCCGATATCGCAGCTGCTGCATAATTTACCGTAAAAGAACCGCTTTATCAGCTCCACCGCATTGCCTGACGGCTTGTGTTTCATATAAACAAAAAAACCGTAAAACTCCTCTCTTTCATAAAGCAGAGAACATAAAATATCCTTCATATCGTCATCAAGTACGCTGAATGCATTTACCTCATCATAAAAAAGCTGCATTGCTTTTATGGAATCATTCAGCGGATTGTTAAGCTCCTCGGCGCACAGCTTATCATCTTTCAGCAAAGCGTGATACGGTCTGTTCGGGAACAGCAGCGGCGAAATATAAAGCGTGTCGATCACAAATTTTATCCCCGATCTGTCAACAGGTTCATCTATGTATTTAAGGTCATGAGCAAGGATATTGTGTCCGCAGATAAAGCTGTCGCCGGAGGGAATGTCCTTTCGTATAAAACCGGCAAATTCCTGCTCCGATCTTGTATGAAGCTTTTCATTTTCCGCGTTTACAGCACCGAAATCGCATACCTTGCCGCTTTCCGCACTGACTTCCGTATCAACAAATACTATCCTGCTCATTCCCATGCCTCCGCAAATTGTTTTTTACATTGTATCATATTTTGACATACTTTTCAATAAAAATATTGCCGAAGTTTACGATTTTTAGCGATTTATAATAAAAGCCATTAGAATTATGTGGAAGAAATCGCCTGCGGATAGACATATCTCCAAGAATTCAAAACGCATTTGAAATTCAGCCTCTTCGTTGGAAGATTGAACGGACTTTCTCATGGCTTCAGGGTTCATGCCGCCTATCAAAAGACTATGAGATAAAAGCTGTTTGCGGACAGCTTCCGGAATCA
>USNJ01000155.1 GCA_900556055.1 uncultured Ruminococcus sp. | reverse complement strand
CGCCAGCAGGGCAGCCAGAAAGGTTGCCAGAATAAAGTGTCCCATGGTTATGATCGCTCCTCATCTGAAGGCGGTTCTGCATCGGTTTGCAGTGCCGCCGGAAATCACTGGTCTCCGCCGCCCCGTTCCCGGATCACGAACCGGATGGGTGTGCCGGTCAGCCCGAAGGTGGTGCGGATCTGGTTCTCGATATACCGCTGGTAGGAGAAGTGGAACAGATCCGCCCGGTTGACGAAAGTCACAAAGGTGGGGGGCTTGGTGGAGGCCTGGGTCATATAGTAGATCTTCAGCCGTCTGCCCTTGTCGGAGGGAGGCTGCACCCGGGTGGTGGCGTATGCCAGCACATCGTTCAAAGTACCGGTGGAGATCCGGATGGCGTTCTGGTTTGCCACGAAGTGGATCATTTCAAACAGCTTGTTGACCCGCTGCCCGGTCTTGGCGGAAATGAACACAAACGGCACATAGGACATGAAGCTGAAATCTTCCTTGAGCTTCTTTGTGAATTCATCCATAGTGTTTGAATCCTTTTCGATAGCGTCCCACTTGTTTACTGCAACGATGCAGCCCTTGCCCTGCTCATGCGCATATCCTGCGACCTTGGAATCCTGCTCCGTAAATCCGACTTCAGCATCAATAACGATAACGCAGACATCAGCACGGTCAACAGCCATATATGCCCTGAGAACGCTGTAATGCTCGATTTTTTCAAGTATCTTGGACTTTTTGCGGATACCTGCCGTATCGATAAACACGTACTTTCCTTCCTCATTCTCGATAACGGTATCAGTTGCATCACGGGTGGTTCCCGCAATATTTGAAACAATAACTCTTTCCTCGCCTGCTATCTTATTTATAAGAGATGATTTTCCGACATTTGGCTTGCCGATAACAGCGACCTTTATATAAGAATCATCATATTCCTCATTGTCATTTTCGGGGAAATACTTAAAAATTTCATCAAGCATATCGCCCGTGCCGTGACCATGAGAAGCGGAAAGAGCAATGGGGTCGCCGAGTCCCAGGTTATAGAACTCATAGAATTCCGGAGGAGGTTCGCCTATAGAATCACACTTGTTTACACAGAGAACTACGGGTTTTCCGCTTTTCTGAAGCATCATCAGCCGTAACGCCGCAGCGAAGGTCAGTCAGGAAAACTATAACATCAGCTTTTTCGATAGCAAGTTCAGCCTGACGGCGCATCTGTCTGAGGATAACATCTTCCGAATTCGGCTCGATACCCCCGGTATCAACGACCATAAAATCGCGTCCGCGCCACTCGCATTTTGAATAGATACGGTCACGGGTAACGCCCGGAGTATCTTCGACTATGGAAATTCTCTGTCCCACGATCTTGTTGAACAATGTTGACTTTCCGACATTAGGACGTCCTACAACAGCAACAACAGGTAAAGCCATAATTCTCATCTCCAATCTATAATTATTACTCTGAATCTTATCAGAGATCATTTTCTCATTTAATGTGTTACGGAAATCAGTATTCCCGAATTATCCGCTGAATATTTTATTTCAAAAAAAAGAGGAGGAATTGCTCCTCCTCTTCACTTTGATGAAAAAGCAATTAAGCTTCCTTCATCTTGATTACCTCAACGCCCTTATAGAATCCGCAGTTTTTGCAAACCTTGTGAGGAGCGGTCAGCTCTCCGCAGTTTGAGCATCTGGAAAGTGTAGGTACATCCAGCTTCCATACAGCGGAACGTCTTTTGTCACGTCTAGCCTTAGAGACTTTTCTCTTTGGTACTGCCATTATTCAGCACCTCCTTATCTTTATTAACCATTACAGTTGCAAACATTGATGTTCAAATTTGCCCCGCAGTGACAGCAGAGTCCCTTGCAGTCATCTTTGCAAAGCATCTTTGAAGGAAGCGACAGCAGAATGTCAGAAACAGCCAGCTCGTCCAGATCAAGCTTATCATTGGGCGTAACGATATATTCATCATTATCCTCAGAATTAAGCGACCTGACAAGAATATGCTCAAAACTGAAATCATACTCTCTTTCGAATTCACTGAGACACCTGTCGCACTCGGCTTTCAGAGTAACCTTTACGGTATAGCTGAGTGTCACCACACCTGCACGGTTAACGGCTTTTGCCGAGACAGATATAGGGGCTGAAAAGACATACCCTTTGACATAGTCAAGGCTTTCGGACGGAATCCGGTAGTCAGCCTGAAGCTTTTCACCGACGATTTCGTAGATCTGCTTTAAATTCAGAACCATAATTCTCCCCTAAAATATCACAAAGTACATTCTATCACAAAAAAACGCACTTGTCAAGAGTTTTTTCAGACAATATATTTTTTGATGTAGTCAGGCAGCTCGGAAGAATCAGCAGAAACTGTGAATACCACCTCAACATCTGAAGCAGAAAGGTTGTCGATCTTAACGAGCATCTCAGCGAGAGCATCAAAATCCTGACCGCCGATCTTAAGGATAGAATCAACAAATACTTCCTTGATATCGTAGTTTCCTGCCATCATACCTGCAACAAAGCCATAGAACTTGTCGTAACTGTCGATACCGTAGTGCTCGCAGTCAACCAGTCTTACGCTGTGGTCGATATCATATGTAAGCTTAGCGTCCTTCTCGATGCAAACAACATTGCCGTTTGTGTTCTTAACGGCTTTATTAATCATATCCATCAGTATTTTGGTTTTACCTGTGCCCTTTTTACCTGTGATAAGTTTTAACATATAAAACACTCCATTTCCGCCCGAAGGCTTCTGTTTTTATGGGGTATCCCCTGTATATTTTGATGCAGTCAGACTGCAAATATACCGTTTCTGAGATCAGCCGAGCTTAGCTTCAAGCGCAGCCTTCTGGCTCTCATAGCCGGGCTTGCCGAGAAGAGCGAACATATTCTTCTTATAGCTCTCAACGCCTGGCTGGTTGAAAGGATTGACTCCGAGCATATAGCCGCTTATAGCGCAAGCCTTCTCAAAGAAGTAGATCATGTAGCCGAGGCTCTTTTCGGATGTATCCTCCATTTCAAGGATGATATTGGGAACTCCGCCCTCAGTGTGAGCAAGTATAGTTCCTTCAAAAGCCTTTCTGTTTACAACGGACATATTCTGATTTGTCAGGAAGTTCAGTCCGTCGAGGTTCTCTGCATCGTTCTCAAGGAAGATGTCAGTCTTAGGCTTCTTGATATCAACTACTGTTTCAAACATTACTCTGGAACCGTCCTGAATGAACTGACCCATAGAGTGCAGGTCTGTGGAGAAGATAACGGAAGCAGGGAAAATTCCCTTGTTATCCTTGCCCTCGCTCTCGCCGAACAGCTGCTTGAACCATTCATTCATCATTGCGAATGCAGGCTCATAGGATACGAGCATCTCAACGCTCTTTCCTTTTCTGTAAAGGATATTTCTGATAGCAGCGTACTTGTAGCAGTCGTTGCTGTCGAAATCAGCAGTAAAGTCATTCTGAGCCTGTCTTGCACCTGCCATCAGTGCATCAATGTCGCAGCCTGCAACGGCGATAGGCAGCAGACCAACAGCTGTCAGAACGGAGAAACGTCCTCCGACATCATCGGGAACAACGAATGTTTCGTAGCCTTCTGTATCGGAAAGCTCCTTAAGTGTACCCTTCTTAGCATCTGTTGTAGCAAAAATTCTTTCCTTTGCGCCTTCCTTGCCGTACTTGTCCTCAAGCATTTTCTTGAAAATCCTGAAAGCAAGAGCAGGTTCGGTGGTAGTACCCGACTTGGAAATGATATTAACGGAAACATCCTTGCCCTCGCAGATAGAGATGACCTCGCTCAGGTGTGTAGGGCTGATGCTGTTTCCGACATAATAGATATCGGGTGTATCTTTTTTGAGATTATTGTAAAGAGGTGATTTCAGGAATTCGATAACAGCTCTTGCTCCGAGGTAAGAACCGCCGATTCCGATAACGATAAGAACATCGGAATTCTTCTTGATCTTTTCAGCAGCAGCCTTGATCCTTGCGAATTCTTCCTTATCATAATCTGTCGGGAGAGTAGTCCAGCCGAGGAAATCGCTTCCCTGACCGTTTTTGCTTTCGAGAGTCTGAGCTGCAAGCATAGCCTGAGCCTTTGCACCTTCCATTTCGTGAGGAGCAATAAACTTCTCGAGATATTTGGTATTAAGCTTTAATGACATTTTCTATTCCTCCATAAAACTTCCTATATCTTAATTCTACTATAAATCAATGAATTTTGCAAGAATTTTTGAAAACAATAATATTATTCAGAAATTTTTGTGTAATCCATCTAAATTTCAAAGAGATATTTAAGCAATTTTGACAAAGAAAACTTAAAAGAAACAGCCTTAACATTGCTTTTTGCTGTAATATTTCCGCTGTATATCAGTTCGCCGTTAAGGTAGTAGGATATTTCGCCTATTTTGTCGCCCGCCCTGACCGGTGCATACACATAATCTGGTACGGCTACCCTGCCTTCGATCCTGCCCTTCTGAGAATTCGGAACGATGACAGTTATGTTCTTTTCAATCGCCGCACGTACCTTTGGCGATGTCCCGCCCTTTACATCCACAATCGGGAAGTTCCTCCGGGATCTCCGGGACTACTCCGGAAAATGCAGAAAATCCGTAATTCAGCAGTTCCTTTGCCTTTGCAAACATTTCGTCCTTATCATCATATCCCATAAGAACTGCGGTATAGGAAGTTCCGCTGCGCTCGGCAGATACCGCAAGGCAATGCCCCGCTTCATCGGAAAATGCATATTTCAGTCCGGTACAGCCGTCATAAGTCCTGACAAGCCTGTTCGTATTGACGATCTGAGTTTCACCGTTTCTGAGATAATCCATATATATCGCCGTATATGGTCTGAGTGCAGAACATTCAGATACTGCGCGCGAAAGAAGCAGCATATCGGAAGCAGTTGAGACAGATTTGGCAGATAATCCCGATGAATCGACAAATTCAGTAGATGCCATGCCGAGCGTTTCCGCGGTTTTATTCATCTCAGAAACAAAATTCT
>USNJ01000154.1 GCA_900556055.1 uncultured Ruminococcus sp. | reverse complement strand
CTCTCCATGATGGCCTACATGGCGTACAACCAGCGCTCGCTCTTCGCCATCGGCATTTCGTACACGGTGCGCCTCGCGCTCTTCGGCACGGCGATCGCGTTCGTGCTGGCGCTTCTCATGGTCTTTCTCCGCATTCAGGAACCCGACAAGCGCAACAACGACTTTGTGAAGCTTATCAAGATCGTCGCGAACAAATTCGCCCGCTTCTACATCTTCGTCATCCGCGGCACGCCGATGATGGTGCAGTCCCTCATCTTCTACTACGCGATCTTCAATCTCTTCAAGCGCACCGGCATGAGCGTCACGGAGATCAACCGCGTCTGGTCGCTCTTCATCTCCGGTCTTGTCACGGTCTCGCTCAACTCGACCGCGTACCTTGCCGAGGTGCTGCGCGGCGGCATCCTCGCCGTCGACGCGGGGCAGATGGAGGCCGCGCGTTCGCTCGGCATGACGCACTGGCAGGCCATGCGCAGAGTCGTTTTCCCGCAGGCCATCAAAAATTCGCTGCCCGCCATCGGCAATGAGTTCATCATCAACATCAAGGATTCCTCCGTGCTGTGCGTGCTGGGCGTATCCGACCTGATGTTCATGACGCGCTCCGTCGCCGGCATTTATTATAAGGGCACCGAGTGCTACCTCATCGCCGCCACCGTTTACCTGTTCCTGACGTATCTTTCCTCGCTCCTGCTCAAGGCCATCACGGGAAGGATGACCGCGCCGGACAACACGAAGCGGCGTCAGGGCAATCAAACCGTCGATCTGGGACTTCCCAGCTCAAACTGACAGGAGGACGCTATGACGAACGATCCCATCATCAAAATCGAACAGCTCGAAAAGTCCTTCGGCGACCTCCATGTGCTCAAGGGCATTGACCTTGAGTTTCGCGAGAACGAATTTGTCGCGATCCTCGGTCATTCCGGCTGCGGCAAGACAACGCTTCTGAGAATAATAGCAGGGCTTGAAAAGGCTACCGAAGGAAAGATATATATAGGCGGCGAGGATGCGACACAGCTTCACCCCAGCAAGAGAAACTTCGGCATCGTTTTCCAGTCCTACGCACTTTTCCCAAACTTAAAGGTATGGCAGAATATCGAGTTCGGTCTGAAATGCAGAAAGATACCTAAGGAGGAACGTGAAAAGAGAGTTGATGAGGTGCTTGAGCTTGTGAACATCACAGAGCATAAAAACAAGTATCCGTCACAGCTTTCGGGCGGTCAGCAGCAGAGAGTTGCTATCGCAAGGGCACTGGTGCTTTCGCCGAAGTTCCTGCTTCTCGATGAACCGCTTTCCGCACTCGATGCGAAGGTAAGACAGAAGGTCAGAGTTGAGCTGAAAAATCTTCAGAGCAAGCTCGGCATCACAACGATCATGGTAACGCATGATCAGGAGGAAGCTCTTACGATGGCGGATAAGATCGTTGTTATGAACAATGCCTGCATAAAGCAGATAGGAACTCCGAATGAGGTCTACGATCACCCCGCATCGCCGTTCGTTGCCGATTTTATTGGTTCGATAAATATGTTCACGACAAATTACAGCGATGATGAGAGCGATCCGAACAAGTATAAGATCAAGGCTATCCGTCCCGAAAATATCGTCGTTGTTCCTTACAACGATCCGACGGGAACAAAGGTAAAGGTCATGGCGATAGAGTTCCACGGATTCAGCTACCGCCTGACGCTGAGGCTCAGGGAGCAGTCAGACATCACACTTATGGACAACGATATCACGATCGATGTTCCGACGCACGTTTTCAGTGAAGATCGGCGGTCATATCAAGATAAAATTCGACGACGGAAAAATGCTTTATTACAATACCGATAAGGACAGACCTGCTGAGGAAAAAACTCCTGAGGCTGTCTGAAAGGAAGTGAGGATATGTCATCACTTAGGCTAAAGGACAGGGTAAGCCCGTCGGATATAATCCAGCGTGTTATAATCCTGCTTTCGGTGATATGCTTTGTCATCTTCCTGGTGCTTCCTGTTTTGATGATATTTTCAAATGTCGTGCAGGACAGCAAAGGAAATTATGTCGGACTTCAGAATTTCCGTGATTATTTCGCAAATCCGTCGCTGCTGACGGCGATAGGAAATTCGCTGAAGGTCTCCGTGATCGCAACTGTTATCAGCGTATCAACGGCGTTTATGCTGGCTTACGGCATGAACCGCACGGCGATAAAATGCAAAGCGGTATATAAATACATCGCAATGCTGCCGCTTTTCGTTCCGACAATGGTACACGGACTTGCTCTTACGTATCTGTTCGGAAAAAAGGGCATCATCACAAGCATGGGAATAGATTTTCCCGTTGCAGGCGAGCTTGGAATCATAATTGCTGAGGTCATTTACACACTTCCTCAGGCATACATGGTCCTTATGGTAGCACTCGACAGCACTGATTACAGGCTGTATGAAGCGGCTTCGGCATTCGGTTCAAACCCTGTCAGAAGCTTCTTCACGATAACGCTCCCCGGTGCAAAATACGGAATAATCAGTGCCGCAACGCTTTGCTTCACGCTCAGCTTCACTGATTTCGGCGCACCTCAGGCGATCGGCGCAAACTATCCCGTGTTATCGACAAGCATTTATAAGTATGTTGTCGGTCAGCAGAATTTCCAGATGGGCACTGTAATAGGCGTTCTGCTTACGATACCTGCCGTGATATCATTCGCTATTGACAGGATAACGGCAAAGAAGGCTGCAAACAATGAGATATCCTCGAAGGCGGTCGCATTTAAGATCACACCGTCAAAGGGCAGGGATATTTTCTATCAGATCTTCTGCACGGTCGTTTCGCTGCTTATACTCAGCATCTTCCTTGCAGTGTTCACGATCGCATTCATCAAGCGCTGGCCATATGAAAAGGTGTTCACGCTCGATCATTTCAATTTCAGCCGGAAGCTTCTCGGAAGCGGCATTTCGACCTTTGTTTTCAGCATAAAGATGGCTGCTCTTACGGCGGTCATTGGCACGGCGATAGTGTTCGTGACGGCATATATGGTCTACAAATCCCGTCCGTTCCCCGCACTCAGAAAGACAGTTCATTTCTTCGCTATGCTGCCGATGGCACTTCCCGGAATGGTTGTCGGACTTGCTTATATCATGTTCTTCAACAAGCCTTATTTCGATATAAATTTCCTGCATATCAGGATAATGAATTCGTTTGGCGGACTGTATCAGACGATGTGGATAATGGTCATCGCAAATATCGTGCATATGTTTTCTGCAACGTATATCACGGCATCAACAGCACTCAGAAAGCTCGATAAGGAGTATGAGAACGCAGCTGATTCCATGAACATACCGTTTTACAGGATAATGGGCGGCGTATCGCTTCCCATGAGCATAACGGCAGTGCTGGAGATCGCTCAATATTTCTTCTTAAACAGCATGACAACGATATCCGCACTTGTATTCCTGTATTCGCCGCAGTCAAAGCCGGCAGCTCTTTCCCTCGTCAGCATGGAGGATAACGGAGATTTTGAATCCGCAGCGGCAATGTCGCTTATCATCTTCGCCTGCAACGTCGGAATGAGAATAATCTACGAGATCGTAAACAGAACGGTCGTTAAGCGTATGAACCGCTGGAAAAATCCGAAAGCTGCCGAGGATAATACATCAAAGGCAGCAGCATAAAAAACAGCAATCGGCTCAGCCGTTTGTATATTAATTGGGAAAAAAGGAGAGGTAATTATGAAAAACACGTTATCATTCAGAACAAAATGCGCAGCAATGGCTTCATTCATGACAGTGTTCTCGCTTTCCGCAGCGGGCTGTGTACAGTCAACAGACAGCGGCTCGGCAGATACATCGTCAGCATCGGCAGGCAGCGCAGATACCGCAGCAAACGATACGGCAGCACACGCAGCATCTTCCGATTCGGACACCATCTCCGTTTATACAGCCCTTGAAGATGACATTATCGAAGCATATCTCATATCATTCAGAGAGCAGTATCCCGATATCAACATTGAGATCACACGTGACTCGACAGGTACTATCATCTCGAAGCTTATTGCTGAGAAGGACGCTCCTGTATGTGATGTACTCTGGGGAACAGCCGTAACAAGCATGCTGAGCCTTGATGATTACGGACTTATCGAACCGTATGATCCCGAAGGCATTGACAGGATACTTCCGCAGTTCAAGGATAAGGAAAGCCCCTGCAGATGGGTCGGCATCGACGTTCCCGAAACTGCAATGCTTGTAAATACAGCCGAGTGCGAGAAGCTTGGAATTCCCGTTCCTACGTCATATGCGGATCTTGTTGATCCTGTTTATGAGGGACACATCGCAATGTCCGATCCTACTTCATCGGGAACAGGACTTTTTATCATCAACGGCATGCTCCAGATGATGGCTGATACAAAGGGCGATTATACAAAGGGCTGGGAATATCTCGACAAGTTCGACAAGAACGTTATCGAATATACGCCGTCAGGCTCAAAGCCTGCTAAGATGGTCGCATCGGGCGAGGCACTTATCGGTCTTTCGATGGGCTACCGCTGCGTAACTCTTGCTCAGGAGAACCCCGAGTGTCAGGTAGTATTCCCGTCTGAAGGCTCTGCATGGGACGTTGAAGCAAACTGTCTTATCAAGAAGGACAATATCAAGGATGCAGCAAAAACATTCTGCGACTGGGCAATTTCCGATGACGCTATGGCTGCATATCAGAAGGAATATCCTATCATCGCAACAGGCGGTGACGGAAGCGTTCCCGATGGCTATAATCAGGATCCCGTAAAGAACCTGAGCGATGTTATCGACCTTTACGAAATGGCTGATTACAGAAGCGAATTCTTCGATGAATTCACAGCAAGATATTTAGGCTGACAAATAAAAGTCAATTTCTCATTTTATCATATTCCCCTTATAAAAGCGTGTCTGCCGTAAAATGCGGCAGATGCGCATATAATGAAAAACACGGTCTTGGCGGTTATTCATTTGACAAATAATATTCTGAAAAGGTTGTGTTTTTATGGAAAAGATAGAAGCTGTTGTATTTGACTGGGCAGGAACC
>USNJ01000153.1 GCA_900556055.1 uncultured Ruminococcus sp. | reverse complement strand
TATTCTGCGGTTTATCAAACCAAGTGACCTTCCGCCGCCTATCGGCGGTTGACCGATACATTATCGCCGTTCGGCGATGTTATCGGTCAATGCCGCATGCAGGATAGATGCTCTTTGGCTCTTTCTTTTGCGGTGTAGACTATGATGGACTACTGTTTCTTTTCTGCATGCGGCTTTTGAATTTGCGGCTTTGTGCGGTGCATCTGCTTTTGCTTGTTCCGTGTTTGGACTGATGCTTTTGTTTCTCTTTATGTTAGCGAATTTTTAATTGCTGCTTGCGGAGTTTCGCCCTTGCGAGGGCGACCAGCCATTGCCCAAGCCCCAAGAGGGCTGCCCAAGGGCTGGACCCCAACGCTTTTTAGTTTCTGGTGCGGGTTTGGCGGTGCTGTGCGCTTGAAATCCGCCAAGTGATAACCGCTAAAGCTATGCACTTCACAAACAAAAACGCAAAGTAACCTTTGCGCGGACACTTGACTATATCCCTAAACAATAGTAAGGCGACGGCTAGCCGCGCCGTATCGCGAAAAACCCGCGGGGGTTCCCCGCAAGGAGGTCAGCCTTGAAAAATATCGGCAAAATTTTTGGCTATCTTGCTGCGGCTGCTCTCGCTGCGGCTTTCGCTGTTTATATCGACGGTAAGATCGGCTGGTTCTTCCTTACCGTTCTCACCGTTTCGGTCTGCCTGTCGGTGGGTCTCGCTTTCTTCGTCAGACGCTCTGTCAGAATATCCGCCGAGGTCGATAAAAATCTGCTGTATAAGGGCGAAAAACTTACCCTTAGGATAAAAATATCAGGAATATTCCCATTCCCCGCAGGATTTGCCGCAGTCAGGACTTCTCAGTGCGGCAGTCTTGATTCGGACAATGACGGCGGCGGTATTTACATGCTTATCCCCGACCGCTCCGAGCTTAACGCCTGCAATATCTCCGCTGAATACACCGCCGCACGCTGGGGAACGGATATTGTCGGTGTGACGGAATGTGAGATCATTGATTTTTTTGGATTTGTTCATCTGAAAGTCAATATCAGCAGCGTACTGAATGACTGCATTTTCAAGGTGTCGGTATGCCCCGATATCCCCGAGATAAACGATGAAACGGGACTTGTGCGGTATATATCCTCATCGGCATTCGCTGACGAAAGCGAGGAAACAAAGGAAACTCACTCGTTCGGCGGCGGAACTCCCGGCTTCGAACACCGTGAATATTCGGCGGGAGATCCCGTAAAGCGGATAAACTGGAAGCTTTCCGCAAAGCGTGACAGGCTTATGGTAAGGCTCGATGATGCGGTGATATCGACAAGGCAGATGATCGTTCTTGACTGCGTTTCTGTGCCGACAGCCGGGCTTGACATCGGCGGACGGCGTATGATCAGCGAGAAAAATCAGACTGCGGCGGAGGCTATGCTGGGGCTTATAAGCGATCTTATCGGTGCGGGAGTCGGCTGCATTGTCAGTGTTATGTTCGGAAGATCACGCAGGACAGCCGAGATAAATTCTTTGGAGGATCTGAACAGATTTCGCATTGAGATGGCTTCCGCTTCGATGAATGAGCCGTCCGAGGAGCTTTTCGGGCTGCGTATCCCCGAGGATGCTGTGCTTGCGGCGGGCAAGGATTCGCCGGTTGTCGTGTTCACGGCATATCCCGATGCTGAGCTTGCAAGGCTTGCGGACATAAGAGGCACTTCCTGCGGCGGTATCGTCTGCTGCGCCGCTGAGACCGATGCCGAAAGCTGCGGAAGCTTCTCCGATCTCAGGATCATATGCGGGGGATACACCGTAAGAAGAGCATGACGGAGGGAGGAAAAAGCATGGCGAAAACAGAAAAGCACACATATAAACGCTATAAGGATCTCCGCGAAATGCTGACAAAAACGCTGCTTGACCGCTGGATACCCATTCTTTATTCTATCCTGATGATACTCTCGATAATGGACGTTCTCGGGCAGGGATTTCTTTCGGTTTATACAATAGGTATAATCATCGGAACGGCTCTGACTTTTATACTGTGTGATTTTACGGGCAGGACAAAGCTTGTCGGAAAGCTTGTTTATCTTGTCGTGATGTGGATAATTTTCAGGATCGTTACAAGCATAGCGTTCATGTCATTCGGCGAATTCGGCATAATGATGGCGTGGTTCTTCGGCGACAACACGAACCCCGCAAATGCGCCGCTTTACACGTTTGCGGCATTTATCGGATTTACGTTTTTCATAAGCTCTGTCGTTTTCTATTTCACGGAGGTCATTTACAGGCGGCTTTTTCTGCTGCTGATAAGCTTTATCCCGTGCGTGCTGTATGTCAAGCGTGAAGAAGAATTCCCGTATGTTTACATGGTGCTGCTGATCGGGCTTTACCTGCTGCTGATGCTTAAAAACAGCAGCTCGCAGATATCTGCCGATCAGGCTTTGCAGATGAAGCTGACGAGGACGGGAAAGCTTTTTCTCGGCGGATTTTCGGCGGCGGCGGTTGCGCTGGCGCTTATAATACCAAAGTCGGAGGAAACTCCCCAAAAGATAGATTTTGACAAGGTTCTGCCCGATTCTACGATATCCGCAGCGGTCGCAAATGCTGCATCGAAGTTCACAAATCAGTCGGGAAATGCGGATTTTTACAGCAATCTCGGCGACAAGGTGATCTACACTGTCTATTCGCAGGAGCTTACCTATCTCCGCAGGCAGGTGTTTTACGATTTCAACGGCGAATACTGGGCGGCTGACGGCTATATTGACAAATCTGTTGACGACTGGCGGGATTATTACGGCTCGCTTTCCTATGCAAAGCTTCAGGAGGCTGTCAGGACCGCTGTCGGATATGATGCTTCGCCGGCTGAAAAGTACGGTCTTTCGCTGCTTATGACCAAGGATGTCAGCGAGAGGGGGATAGTCACATCGATCATTCCGCAGAACACATCTGCACAGTATTTTGTCAATCCGATGCGGACTTACGATATGTATTTCGCAGGTAAAAACGATCTTATCAACCGAAACATAAACGGCGAGATGTATCTTGACAGGCTGGAGGAAATATACTCTGCGTATAATTCAAGATCATATTCGGAGAACGGTGCGGTCAGCTGGTATTATCTTCTGGAGGATTCGGAAGTGACATCTGACAGCGGCGCATGGCATGATCTGCTTGCGGATACCGAAAGGATACTGACCGAAAACGGCGAGACCGAGCATGCCCGGACTGCGGAAGTTTTTCTCTCGGACTATGATTATGCGCAGGGCTGCCTTGAAAGCAGCATTGCCGTGAGCGACAATATTGCGGCACTTGCAGAGCAGATAACGGCGGACTGCGTTACCGATTACGAAAAGGCACTTGAGATACAGAATTACTTTATCCGCAATGGATTTAAGTACGATCTGAATTATCGTCCGCCGCAGGGACAGGACACGCCCGAGTATTTCATCTTCGAGAGCAAAACGGGAACCTGTTCTGACTTTGCGACTGCTTTCAGCCTTATGGTGCATGCGGTCGGGCTGCCTGTCCGCTATGTCGAGGGATATGTTCCGCAGGCTGTCGAAAACGGCGGAAATTACGGAGAAATGCAGTTTTTCACGGTCATGGAGAAGAACGCTCATGCATATCCCGAGGTATATATTTCGGGCGCAGGCTGGATAGGCTTTGAGCCGACTGTTCCGAGCGATCCGCAGGCGAGCGTCACTTACAATCTGACGGCGGTGCAGTATGCGGTTCTGGGCGGATCTGCGGTGCTTGCGGGTGCGGCGGCTGTGTTTGTGATATTCATACTGCCGATATGCAGGGAGAAAGCGTTCCGCAGAAAGGCGGCGGAAGCAGCCCCGTCCGAGGCGGTAGTGATGCTGTTCGGCAGGATGAGCAAAATGCTCAAAAAGCGTCTGAAAACCGATATTGACTTGCTTACTCCGAATGAAACGGCAGAACTTTGCGGCAGACTGCTGAACATTGATATTTCGGCATTTGCCGTGATGTTTGATAAAGCTTGCTACGGCGGCAGGCAGCTTTCCGAGGAGGAAAAGCTATCCGCCGAAAATATATATGACAATGTAAATACCGCAGCAAAGGAATATTCAAAAAGAAAGAGGTAATGGGGAATGAAGAAAACAGCAGCCTTTCTGGCAGCAGTGATGCTTTGCACGTCCATGACAGCGTGCACGGCGGGGGGGAATTCCGATGAAACGGCGGTTTCCTCCGATGTATCGGAAACAGCCGAGGTGACGGAAGCTTCCGTGGAATCATTGACTGAAACAGAGGAAACATCAGCCGAGAAAGAGGATATCGAAGAAGATACCGAAACGGAAGCGGAAGATGTCAAAGAAGAGCAGGCAAAGTATGTCGATTATGTACTGATCGAGGATCACAAGGGAACGGCTGACATCGGCGGGCTTGCCGACAAAGCGGCAGAATTTCTGAAAACCACCGATGAATACAGCGAGGCGGCAAAACGCACAGAGAAATATCCCGAGTATTACGAGGACGGCGTTCTTGTTCCGAAGCTCCGCACCGCATATCCCGAGGATTTTGACGGTGACGGAAAGACCGAGACTTTCATTCTTGCGGATATCCCGTACAACCGTGATGCAGAAGGAATTCCGCTGATATACAGCTTCCTGGTATTTGCCGACAGCGAGGAAAATATGAGCCTGCTTGACTATAATACCGAGCTTTACAACACCGAATTGATAGATTACGGAAAGAACAAGCAGCTCGTTATCGGCGGCTTCGGCACCTGCGGCGCTGAGGATCACACGAACATCTGGGGCGTTCGGGACGGAAAGGCTGTTGATCTTTACTGCTTCAGGGGAAGCATATACAAGCAGGACTGCTTTGTTTCGGTGTTCGGCTGGCAGTCGATGGGCGGCACTCTCTGGTTTGATCCCGAGAAGCTTGAATACCGTCCCGTTGAGGGCGAAAAATGCGGCATAAGCGAGATAAAGGCAATGGACAAGGACGGAAACATTGCCGCTCTTGAAAGCTACGACCCCGACAATGAGAATATGTTCCTGAGCATATCGCTTATCGGCGGAAAATATTACTGCGTCGATCAGGGCATGATGGATACGG
>USNJ01000152.1 GCA_900556055.1 uncultured Ruminococcus sp. | reverse complement strand
TTCGGCAACATCATTGTTATCGCTCTCGAAGGACTTCTGACGGGTATTCAGGTTCTGAGACTTGAATTCTATGAGATGTTCTCAAGATTTTACGACGGAGACGGAAAGCCGTTTGAGCCGGTCAAGGTCAAGTATGATGAAAAAATCGAGTGATCTTATCAAGGTCGCCGATTAAATAAAAAAGTATTTTTGGAGGTCATTGTCATGTATATTTTTCTCCTTCCTCTTGCAATCGTAATTCTTCTTTCTGTCCCTGCTATGGGAATCATCCGCAAGCACACAACCGGCGAAAAGGCTAAGCACGCTATCATCGGCAACCTTTGCGCATTCTTCGGAGTCCTTCTGCTTGCGATCGTTCTCCCTGTCGGAAACCTCGTTTCCGCTGAAACAACTGAGGCTGTTGCAAATGTCGTAAACAATGCTGAATCCTTTGCTTACCTTGCTGCTGCACTTGCAGTAGGTCTTGGCTCTATCGGATGCGGTATCGCTGTTGCTTCCGCTGCTCCTGCTGCTATCGGTGCTGTTTCTGAGGATCCTAAGGTGTTCTCAAAGGCTCTGATCTTCGTAGCTCTGGGCGAAGGTGTTGCTCTTTACGGCTTCCTTATCGCATTCCTTATCATCAACAAATTCTGATCTGAACGAAATAAGAAGCGGAGGTATGTCTGATGCAGTTTTTTCTGATAAGCGATAATGTTGACACGGAAATGGGCCTGCGTCTGGCAGGGATCAGGGGAGTTGTCGTCCACGAGGAGAATGAGGTAATAAAGGCTCTCAAAGATGCAGCTGCTGACAGCGATGTTGCAGTTATACTTATGACAGAGAAGCTCGTGCATCTTTGCAGAGATACGGTGTTCGATATGAAGCTTCATATGAAAAGCCCTCTTATCGTTGAGATCCCCGACCGACATGCCACTGCCGATATTTCAAGCACCATTTCGGGATATGTTCAGGACGCTATCGGTCTGAAACTTTAAAAATGCAGATCATGCGGCGCATGATACTGATCTACGGAGGTTTGCAATGGAAGAAATCAATACAGAAAAGCTCCATCGCTTTGCTGAAGCTGTAAATGCGGATGTTGACAGGCAGGTCGAAGAGATACTGAGCGACGCTGAAACAAAGCGCCGCACCATTATCGAGGATGCTAATGCACGTTCTGCCGAAACTGCCGAAAAGTATTATTCCGACAACATAAAAAAAGTCAGCGGAAAGTATCTCAAGGAAGCATCAAAGCTTGAGCTTGACGCAAAAAAAGATGTTCTCAGACATCGTGAGGAGCTGACAGACAAGGTTTTTGCAGCAGTTGCGGAAAGGCTCGGCGAGTACAGAAGATCCGCCGATTATGCAGTTCATATAAAGAAGCTTATCGCTGACTGTTCGCCCGAAGCGGGGGATAGCGTTTATCTTTCTCCCGATGATATCAAGCTGACAGATCTTCTCAAAAAGGATTTTCCCGATGTTCAGTTTGAGCCTGATGAGCATATAAGGCTCGGCGGAGTATCCGTTTTCAGCAAAAAGGGCGGCACTATCGCAGATAAGACGTTTGATGCCGCTGTCAGCGAGCTGCGCAGAGATTTTGCGGGCAGAAATTCATTTGCGGAGTAAATTCCGCATATCACAGAACGGAGGATAAGCATTGAACAGTATTTATTCCGTAAACGGCCCTGTTGTCAAGGTCAGAGACACCAAGGATTTTTCAATGCTTGAAATGGTTTATGTCGGAAACAAGCGTCTGATAGGCGAGGTTATCGGCATCACCGATGAGGAAACAACCATTCAGGTCTATGAGAGCACAACGGGGATCATGCCCGGAGAGCCTGTATATACAACGGGTGCGCCTATGTCGGCTACGCTGGGTCCCGGTATAATTTCAAATATTTTCGACGGAATCGAAAGACCGCTCAGAAGCATTTACGACGTAAGCGGCGCTTTTATCTCGGAGGGCGCAAATGTGCCGGTGCTTGATGCTGAGCGCACTTATGATGTAACTGTCAAGGTAAGCGTCGGCGATAAGCTGGAGGGCGGCGATATCTATGCGGTATGCCCCGAAACTTCGATAATCGAACACCGCTGCATGCTGTCCCCGAAGCTTTCGGGCGAGGTAGTATGGACTGCGGAAAACGGCAGCTATAAGATCAACGATGAGATCGTTAAGATCAAAAATGCAAAGGGAGAGATCATTCCGCTTACTCTCTGCCAGAAATGGCCTATCAGAGAGCCGAGACCGATAAAGAACAGACTCCCGATCAACCGTCCGCTTATCACAGGTCAGCGTATAATCGATACTGTTCTGCCTATCGCAAAGGGCGGTACAGCCGCTATTCCGGGCGGATTCGGAACAGGAAAAACCATGACACAGCATCAGCTTGCAAAGTGGTGCGATGCTGATATCATCGTTTATATCGGCTGCGGCGAGCGCGGAAACGAAATGACTCAGGTTCTTGAAGAGTTTTCGGGACTTGTCGATCCTAAATCCGGAAAAGCACTTACTGACAGAACAGTTCTTATTGCAAATACATCGAATATGCCTGTTGCAGCGCGTGAGGCTTCCATTTACACAGGAATCACGCTTGCGGAATATTACCGTGACATGGGCTACCACATTGCGATAATGGCGGACTCCACATCAAGATGGGCAGAGGCACTCCGTGAGATAAGCGGCCGTCTGGAAGAAATGCCCGCCGAGGAAGGCTTCCCTGCATATCTGCCGTCAAGACTTTCTGAATTCTATGAGCGTGCGGGTTATGTTGAAACCCTGAACGGCAGGGAAGGCTCGGTAACGGTTATCGGTGCCGTTTCTCCGCAGGGTGCGGATTTTTCAGAGCCTGTCACACAGAACACAAAGCGTTTCGTCCGCTGCTTCTGGACGCTGGATAAGTCGCTTGCTTATGCAAGACATTATCCCGCTATCAACTGGACTACTTCTTATTCGGAATATATCGAGGATCTTGCGGATTTCTATAAGGATAATGTCGATGAGAAGTTCCTTGATTACCGTCAGCAGATATCGAATATTCTTATCGAGGAAAACAAGCTGATGGAGATCGTAAAGCTCATCGGTTCGGACGTTCTGCCCGATGACCAGAAGCTTACCATTGAGATAGCAAGAGTTGTAAGAGTAGGATTTCTTCAGCAGAACGCTTATCATAAGGACGACACCTATGTGCCGCTCGATAAGCAGTTTATGATGATGGGTGCAATACTCAATCTGTATAAATGCGCTAAGAATGCAGTCGATGCAGGCGTGACCGTTTCGGCGATCACAGGTACGGGATTGTTTGAAAAGGTCATAAAGATGAAATACGATATCCCGAACGACAAGCCTGAAATGTTCAGACTGCTGAACGTTGAGATCGAGGAGGGCATAAACGCTCTGACCGCTCGCGCCAAAGTCTGATATCCGCTGCTGAAAGGAACGATACAATGAGCTTACAGTATGTTGGTTTAAAGGAAATTAACGGTCCTCTCGTTGTTATGGAGCATGTTGAGAATGCCTCGTATGACGAGGTTGCCGAAATAAGGCTGAACGATGGTTCTACACGTCTCGGACGAGTTGTTGAGATCTCCGGGGATAAGGTCGTTCTTCAGGTCTTTGAAGGCACAAAGGGACTTTCGCTTACAAATACAAAAACAAAATTCACAGGCAGACCTATGGAAATGCCGCTTTCCGAGGAAATACTCGGACGTGTTTTCAACGGCGCAGGTAAGCCGATCGACGGTCTGGGAGAGATATTTGCCGAAAAATCTATGGATATCAACGGCGAACCTCTGAATCCTGTTGCAAGAACATATCCGAGAAACTACATCAACACGGGAATTTCTACGATAGATGCGCTGATGACACTTATCAGAGGTCAGAAGCTGCCTATCTTCTCGGGTTCGGGTATGTCGCATAACAAGCTTGCTGTTCAGATAGTGCGTCAGGCTAAGATCGCTGAGGAAAGCGGAAATGACTTCGCTGTTATATTTGCCGCAATGGGCGTTAAAAACGATGTTGCCGATTACTTCCGCAGATGCTTTGAGGACAGCGGCGTTCTCCAGCGTGTTGCAATGTTTCTTAATCTTTCAAACGATCCTATTATTGAAAGAATTCTTACGCCGAGATGCGCACTCACAGCTGCCGAATATCTCGCATATGAGAAGAATATGCATATCCTCGTTATCCTTACGGATATGACTTCGTATGCTGAGGCGCTTCGTGAATTCTCGTCCTCAAAGGGTGAGATCCCTGCAAGAAAGGGTTATCCGGGATATCTGTATTCCGACCTTGCTTCGCTTTATGAGCGTGCGGGAGTTGTAAACGGTTCGACAGGTTCTGTAACGCAGATACCTATACTCACGATGCCTAATGACGATATCACACACCCTGTACCTGACCTTACGGGTTATATCACAGAGGGACAGATCGTTCTCGACAGAAGTCTTGACCAGACAGGAGTTTATCCGCCTGTTTCCGTGCTTCCGTCACTTTCGCGTCTGATGAAGGACGGCATAGGCGAGGGCTATACAAGAGCGGATCATTCCGCCTGCTCAAACCAGCTTTTTGCGGCATATGCAAAGGTACAGGACGCACGTTCGCTTGCATCGGTAATCGGTGAGGACGAACTTTCCGAAACTGATAAGGCGTATATGCACTTCGGTGAGATGTTCGAGAAATATTTCGTTACACAGCGTTTTGACGAGAACCGTTCGATAGATGAAACGCTCGACCTTGGATGGGATCTGCTGTCACTGCTGCCGAAATCCGAGCTTGACCGTGTTGACGAAAAGCTTCTCGAGGAAAAATATCATCCGAAAAATGCCGAACGTTTTGTGTAACGGCGGGGAAAGGCGAGGCGGTTTGAATGGCTGAACAGATCTTCCCTACCAAAGGTAATCTTATAAACACAAAAAAATCTCTGCGCCTTGCACGTCTAGGCTATGAGCTTCTCGACAGGAAAAGAAATGTCCTGATAAGAGAGCTTATGACGATGGTCGGAACGGTCAAGAGCATCAGAGGATCCATTGAAAAGACGTATATCGACGCTTATGCTGCACTTCAGGAGGCAAACATTACGATGGGCGTTATCGAAAGTATCGCTCATTCAATGCCTGTTGAGGATTCCGTGCAGGTGACATACAGGAGTGTCATG
>USNJ01000151.1 GCA_900556055.1 uncultured Ruminococcus sp. | reverse complement strand
CTCTCACGCTTCCCTTGAAAGCAACCTCAGACCGCCGTTTATCGTAGCTGTTGCGGACGGCGTAGGCGGTGAGGCATCGGGCGAGATAGCGTCGCATCTCTGCCTTGAACAGCTTGCATCGGTCAGATTTTCCAAACCTGCTGATCTTAAAAAGAAAATAACTTCAATACACAAAAATCTCAAAAGATACGGCGTAAGCCACGATCATTCGGTAAATATGCAGACTACTCTCTGTGCGCTCGCAGTCGATGAAAAGCGGAATGCATATATCATAAATGTCGGTGATTCGAGGCTTTACCGCTTCCGCGGGGATACTATAACCCAGCTTTCGACCGATCAGTCGCTTGTGCAGATGCTGTATGAGCAGGGCAAGATAACCCGTGAGGAAAAGCGTTTTCACGCTCAGAGAAACATCATTTTCCCCGTTATTGGAAATCTGTCGGACGAGCCGAATATCGACATAACCGAGATAGAAGGCGGCATAAAAGAGGGAGATCTGATAATAATATGTTCGGACGGAGTTTCGGATTATCTGTCATCGAATGAGTTTGAAACGATACTTTCAAGACCTGTCAAGCTTCCGAAGCGCCTATCGGGACTTATTGACACGGCGATGAAAAACGGAAGTCCCGACAATCTGACTGTTCTGGGGCTTTCCGTCTGCGAAATATAAAAAGCGGAAGGAAGCCTCCCGCTTTAGGTCACATGAAAAATATATACCTGATAATTCCGTAAATGACTGAGGCTGTGCATCCGTAAAGAATGACGGGACCTGAGATGATAAAGATCTTTGCGCCAAGTCCGAGGATAAATCCCTCCGACTTGAATTCAAGAGCGGGTGAAACGACTGCGTTTGCGAAGCCTGTTATCGGGACGAGAGTACCTGCGCCGCCGTGCTTTGCGATCTTTTCGTACAGTCCGAGACCTGTCAGGACGGCACTTATAAGAACGAGAGTGACCGATGTCCATGCGCCTGCGGATTTTTCGTCAAAGCCCATATTCGTGTAAAGATTCAGGCACGCCTGACCTATGCAGCAGATTATCCCGCCGATGACGAATGCTTTGGGTATGTCAATAATGCTTTTTGAATTCGGCGATGCTTTTTTGACAAGCTCGCCGTATTCCTTTTCGCTAATGTTCATTATGATCTCCTTTCTATTTGAAATTAAAAATATTATGTCTGTATTTTCGCTGAATATTACATTGGGAGTGGTTTTATGCTTAAAAAAATCCTGAAAGGTTCTGACTGTGCAAGCTGCCGCATATGCTGTGTTTTCGACAGATATGACCTATGGGAAACACCGCTTGTTTCCGACGAGCTTTACGGCATCATCAGTGAAAAATTTCCCGAAACCGAGTTCGTTTCAAAGGGCGGGAGCCGTCTTATGAAAATGCATGACAACGGCGAGGGACTTTATTACTGTCCTATGCTTGGGGAAAAGGGCTGCAAACTGGGTGACGACAAGCCTTTTGACTGCCGCATCTGGCCGTACAGGATAATGCAGCTTGGAGATAAGCAGGTCATTTCGATAGCGTCGATCTGTCCGACTATGTACAATAAGCCGCTTTCCGAGCTTGTGGGATTTCTCGACGGCGGGCTTGCCGACAAGATCTATGAATATGCCGATGCTCATCCGGAGGCAGTCAAAGCTTATGAACCCGGATATCCGATACTGAAGGTCAGGGAATGATCTTGCAATAAAACAAAAATGCACCGAATTTTGATAGTTCGGTGCATTTTTTATTGGGATAAAATCAATATTGTTCTTCAAGTATCGACTGGAACCAGCTGTCCATGTCAAGCTCATTATCGAACGGCGATGTCGTTTCGGTCGATTCAGTGTCAAATGTGCCTGTGTCATCGTCGGGAGGAAGCTGTGTTTCAGACGGAGTTTCCGTTGTTTCCGTGGATTCCGCCGATTCGGTCTGCTCTTCCTTGGACGGTTCGGTAGTCACCATATCATCTGATGAAATGCCGTTGTCGGGGAGTGCGGCACCGTCAGCGGAGCCTGTTCCCGAGCCGTATGGATTGTAGCCGTTCAGGGCAAAGTAGTTCTTTATTCCGTTTACGATAGCTGTTGCAATGCCGTCCTGATGTGTCGGATTTGCAAGAGCCATGGCTTCCTTGTAGTTTGTGACAAATCCCGTTTCAAGGAGTATAGACGGGAATTCCTGCTGGAGCGTTACCCAGAAAACGTTGTATTTAGCGCCTCTGTTGGACTGTGCGCCGTTTACATTGTTTGTCAGATAGCTTCCGAGCGAGTCTGCGACTGCCTTTGCAAGCGGCTGAGAGAACGGAGTGAAGTAGTATGCTTCAGTACCGAATGCCGATTCGCCTGCGGAATTGCAGTGGATCGCAATAAACAGGTCGGGACTGTACTGCCTTGCAGTCGATGAACGGTCCTCAGTGGGATATGTTTCGCTTTCCGTGTGATATCTGATAACATTTGCGCCTGCTGCGGTCAGCTTCTGTTCAACAAGCTTTGCAACAGCGAGGTTGACTTCCTGTTCGACAACATGACCTACTGCGCCCGGGTCAAATGCCGAACGTCCCGTGTAGCCGTGTCCGGGGTCGATGACGATAGTTGCGCCTTTTACGCCGGATTCATAGCCGTTGAAGCGGAAAACAAGCTGTCCTTCATTGTTATAGCTTGGCTTTACGCCTGCGTAAATGCCTGCCTGTCTGAGCTGTAATGTAAGGCGGTACTTGGTCATTCCGCCAGATTCATAGCTGTCCCAGATTCCCCTTGAGAACATTGAGGTATCGGGGAATGTAAGATCTCCCGTTCCGAGGGACGTAATATAATCAAATGTTATCGAGATAGACGGCACTTTGAAGGAATTAACATAGAAATCGCCGTTGCCGCCCGATTCATAGCTGAGATTTGTATAGCTGATGTTGAACGGTGTCTTTTTGCCGATATTGAACTTGATTACCGTGTCTGTTCCATCCTTTGCAATAGATGCGACAGACAGTCTGTTTGAACCCAGCGGTTCGTTTGCAAGTACATAAACATCGGATTTCTTCAGACGCTTTCCTGAATTTGTCAGGTAATATTCGGTTTTTCCGTATGTTACCGATTTAACAAGATAATCAAGTGTTCCCGCAGGAAGTCTTGACATTGACGGTGCGGCATCACTGTTAGTGGTCTTGTAGGGGTAGACCATTGTGTTGTTGTTCTTTACCTGGAGAATATTTCCTTCATAGTCATTCTGGATCTCGGGAAGTGCGTTTACTATGATCTTGCTTCCCGTTCTGGATTCGGTGAAGGTCTGTGTCTTTGTGGGATATGACGCATAGATCACAACATGACCGAGGTCGATATCCTTGCCAACCTGACCTTTCGGAGCGGTATATGTTCCGACATATTTTACATAGTTGGAGTTAGGATCAAGCTCATCGGAAAGTCCCTCCTGCGGTTTCAGCGTGATGCTTTTTCCGTTTATGCTTGCTGTTACTGTCGATCCCTTGTAGGCAACGGCACTGATATTTACCGTAGACTGTTCCTCGATATACATCGTGGAATCGGAAGGTTCGATATCCTTTAGCACCTGAACGGTACGTGTGATGGTATAGGTTATGACTTTCGCCTTGCTCTGCCATTTGAATGTATTTACTCCGACATCAAGGTCGAGAACATAGTAGAAACGTCCCGCTTCGTTGAGCTTTACGGGCTTGTCCTGGAAAAATATGGGGAAGTTGGGGTCAAACGATCCGGCGAATGTTACCGTAGGTTCTTCTGTTGTGAATGTTGTGGATTTGGGCAGAGTCATTTCAAGTTCGCTGTTGAGTCCCTCAATGTCGATCTGATCGTTGAAATGCTTCACCAGAACTGTTGTTGATGAGCCGACATTAGCTTCAAGCGAGTCGAGCGAGTTGAATACATTTCCCTTGCACGCAGGATAATCGTCCGTTTTGATGACCTGCTTTACAAGCTCATCGGGCGATGCCCAGCCCTCTGAGGACGTGCATATCTGCTCGTTTATGTGATTTACATAGATAGGTATGCCTGCTTCCTCGGCGGGTTCGGACCACCATCTTAGTATCTCCTCAAAAGGAGCTGATGAATCGGTCAGTGATCCCTTTTCACGGAGAAAAATGAAGTCGGCAGCGCCTTTCTTTATGTAGCTGAGCGTGTCGGCATAGCCGTCGGTAAGTGACTGAAAGCTTTCTGCGGTGAGTGATCCGTTTTCCTCAGTCGTGTAATTTGCCCAGACATCTCTTATTGAAATGCCGACGGGTATCCTGTTGTTTGTTTTGCGTATAGCATCTGAAACAAGGCTGAAAACGTAAGCTCCGTTATCCAGCAGCCAGTTGTCAAAGCCTATTGATGAGCCGTTTTTCATGTAATCATCATAAGACATTCCCGATTTTGATGAATAATATCCGTCGAGGATTATTCCGTCAACCGGATATTTAACGGTGAATGCATGGGCACGGAGCGCAAGATAGTCTATCCTGTCCTGAAGCTCCATATCCGAAAGCTCATTCAATGCAAAATTTATATCATAAACAAGGTAAACGTAAAAGCCTCTGTTTTTTGCAGCTTCTATCGCATATTCGATAACCGTGCGGTTGACAGTTTCGTTGATGTCGGTGCTGTAAAATGAATTTTCGCCGTCATCCGTGCGGATAATGACCGTATTCAGCTGATTTGATGAAACGGAATCCATGACGGATTCAGCTTCTGCTGTCAGCTCTTCGGGAGTTTTTTCTGTTCCGTCATAATTCGGCGCACCGAAATCAACACCCGGAGTCAGGCACACGCCGCGCATATTTTCGGGGAGCGAAAAGGCGGGGGTATATTCCGGCTCGACAAAATCATCAAGCTCTTCATCTCTGTTTTCATCGGGGAGCGGAAGCTCTTCATACTGCGCTTCCTGTTCCGCTCTTGCATGCAGAACCATTGCGGAGGTCTCGCCGAAAAGCGGCACAAACAGACCTGCACACAGAAAAACCGACAAAATTTTCGCAAAAAATCGGCTTTTATTCATAGTTATCTTCCTTTCTTCTGATTGTTCATACACTTACCTGTTTTCCTTATATTTATTTGGCGGAATAACAGGATATCACAGGACTGCGGCAGCCGCAGTCCGCTCAATTCTTGGGGATATTTGCAATTTCTGCCTTGAC
>USNJ01000150.1 GCA_900556055.1 uncultured Ruminococcus sp. | reverse complement strand
GCTCGTTGATCTTATAATGAAAACGGGAATAAGCTTTCTGTGCGTACATTTACCAAGGATGGAAAAACAATCGACCTGACCGAATACGCATATAACGAAAACGGCGACCTTATTTCAGAGAAATACACTCGCCCCGACAGCATATATGAAGGATCGGACAAGATACAGGAATATGAGTGCAGCTATGAATATGACGGAAGGCTGCTCATATCGGAGACATTCAAATACTGGGAAACCACTGTAACACATAAGTATGTCTATGACAAAAGATCGCATTCCGTTCCCGCCGAGATATACGAAACTTTTGCCGGAAGATTTCTGCCGGAATACGGTGAAAAGCATCTGCTTACCGAAATTATCATGACTGTGGAAGGCGAAGATGACGATTTGAACGGATTTCTTACCGGAGAATATCACACCTATTACTCAAGCACACTTGACCTGAAAGGAAATCCGGTCAGGATCCGCTGCACGTCAGATTCATATGTTGATTATCAGATCATATGCTTCACACCCATTTCCGTTATCGCATAAAAATATCCGCTGTACGTTTTATTGTACAGCGGATATTTTTATTCTTCTTCGGCAGTAACGGTCTCAGGTTCTTCCTCAGCCTTTTTCTGCTGTTTCAGGCGTTCCTTTTCGACACGTTCTTCGGCAAGGATACGCTCTTTTTCTTCCATATGCTCCTTATCGGGCTTGTGGAGAGCGTCGTATTTTTCAACGAACTCGATCATTTCATTTTCGCAGAGCGGCTTTGACATCAGGAAGCCCTGAATATAGTCGCATTTCATTTCCTTCAGCGCATTGAACTGTCCGACTGTTTCAACGCCCTCGGCTACCGTCTTGATGTTAAGGTTATGCACAAGGTCGATTATCGAATCGGTTATCGCATAATCCTTGCGGTTAGTGTATATCTCGTCAACAAAGGATTTATCGACTTTCAGGCACTTTATCGGAAAATTCTTGAGATAGTTGAGCGATGAATAGCCAGTTCCGAAATCATCGAGTGCAAGTGAGATTCCGAGGTCGCATATCTCGTTGATAATGTTGCTGCTGCTGTTTGTGAAGTCGATCAGCGTGCTTTCGGTTATCTCGATCTGAATGAATTTCGGGTTGATATGAGTTATTTCAAGCACACGCTTTACATGGTCAAGATAGTTGGATTTTTTCAGCTGCACGGGCGATGCATTTATCGAGATCATCAGATCCTTATGGCAGCAGTCGTAAAGCTTTTTCTGGAAGCGGCACGCTGACTCGAATATCCATGTGCCTATCGGAATGATAGCGCCTGTCTCCTCGGCTATGCTGATAAATTCATCGGGCGGGACAAATCCAAGCTCCTCGGAATTCCAGCGGATCAGCACCTCAAAGCCGTAAATATCGCCCGTTTTGGTGGATATTATAGGCTGATAATTCAGGAAAAGCTCACCCTTGGACAGTGCGGAATTGAGCTGCTGGGATATTGCAGACTTGCTGACGATCTTTTTATGCAGATTGTTGTTGAAGTACGCAACACGTCCCTTTCCGCGCTCTTTTGCCTTCTGCACGGCAATATCCGCATCACGGATAAGCATATCCGCCGTAACATCGTCATCGGGATATACCGAAATACCTGCGGAAAATTTAATGTAGATAGGATCTCCGAGAACTGAGATAGGATTGTCAAATTCAGACTTTATCTTAGATACCGCAGAAGCAATATCCTCATTATCCTGACCTATTTTCATCAGAACAACGAACTCGTCTCCGCTGAAACGCGCGATCTTTGCGGAATCCCCGAGGGCAAGTGACAGCTTTTCGGCAAATGTCACAAGCACTTCATCGCCGAAGCTGTGTCCCAAAGTATCGTTTATCCATTTGAAGTTGTCGATATCAAGGAAAATAATGCCCAGACGGCTTTTTTCCTCGCTGCATGTAACTATGGAATCTGCGGCGATCTCGAAGAATTTCTGACGGTTCAGCATGCCTGTCAGCTGGTCGAGATTTGAATATTTGTCGATCAGACCCGCCTGAGTGTGGAGCAGCTCGGCAAGCGAATCTATTCCGCAGGCGATAGTGCCAAGCTCATTGTTCGATGCAAGCTTGATCCTTGCGGAATACGTTCCGCTCTCGACTGCGTCAAGTCCCCTTGTTATCGCACTTATCGGCTTGACCTCACTCTTTATGATGTTTGCCGTGAAAATGTACATCAGTGCGATGATGCACGCCATTATTGCGACCTCCTGCACGAACAGGCGGCTCATGTTTCCGTTGATAACGTTTCCATCAAAGAAGATAACAGTGTTCCAGCCTGTCAGACCGCTCTTGTTGACGTAGATATAATGCGTAACGCCGTTTATCTTGATAGCCTCAGCCTTTGAAGCGTACGAGTTTGTGATTATCGAACTGATCTCCGGACTGTTTATGTCGTAAGCCGACACAAATTCACTGCTTTTCGGCTGATAGATTATAGTTCCGTTTGCCGATATAAGCAGAGGATATGTTCCGTCAAACGTCAAATATGCTCCGAGATTTTCGAACAATGCAGCGCTGTCGATCTCAATTCCCGCATAGCCGATAATATTTCCGTTGTCGGTTATAAGGCAGACCGCAGTTATCGCCGAGCTGTCGGAAATGATCGCCTCCGTGCTGTTTGAGAACCAGTAGTATGAATCGGATCTTGATGAAATAAGCGGGGTGTACCAGCTTTTTGAGCTTAATCCGAAGTTGTTCGATGATATGAATTTTCCGTCGCTGCCGGTGAGATTTCCTCCCCTGTCGCTCACTACCCATGCGCCCTTGACATCGGAATCATATTCGCCGATGCTGTCTAAGAGGGAAAATATCACCGCAGAATCATCCGAAGGAGTATCTCTGTTGATGACATCAGCCGAAAGATATTTTTTCACAGAATTGTTTACCGAAAGCATTCTCAGCGGTGCGACCTTTGCGGACATATACTCATCGACTGCCGATGATACCGAGCTGCTTATGCTGCGGAGATTTTTCTCCGTATCCGAAATTATGTAAATGCGTGTAAGCCCGTAGGTTATAACAATAAAGACAGCAAACATCAGCACATAGATCCCTGCGACCAGTGCAAGCAGCCGCTTTGAAAAATGTCTGCTGTAATATTCCTTTATATTTTTTATCATATTTTAATACCCCTTCGGAATACAAATATTTATACAAGCATTAAAAAGACGCAGTTATCCCTGCCTTTTTAATTAATATAATTATACCACAAAAATTGCATTTTTCAAACATTTTAGAACCTATTAATAAAATTTCATCATTTCACATAAAAATTATATCACAAATTTGTAGATTACTAATGTTTCCGCTAAAAGATTTTAACGCACGGCAAATTGAGGGCATATTGTCAGAATTTGTCCGCAGATCATGATAAAAAATCGTTCATTTACCATTGACTTGAAAGAAAAATTGTTATATAATAAAAGTAAATTGAGTAAGTGTGCATTTGTGCATGACAAAGGCAGAAAAGAGGGTTACTTTTGAACAAAAAAACAGGGATCATCATATTGTCATGCCTGACTGCGGCTGCATGTCTGTGCGGCTGCAAGCCTATAGATAACAACTCTTCAGAAGTGATCACGGCTGCTACCGCATCGGAGCTTCAGACAAGCGAACCGATCCATGAAAGTGCTGTCCCCGAGACAAGACAGGCTTCGGAGACCGACCCGCTTGCGGAAGCGTCCGCAGAAGAAGGTCCTGACGCAGAAGCATCCGCAATATCTGAAGCAGCAACTGTTTCGGAGCCTGAAACGGACATATATACGGAAGCTCAGACGGCAGTTCCGCAGGCAGCCCCCGCCGCAGGCACAGCTGTGATAAACAGAGAAACTGTCCCCGAGGTCACATCTTTACACGAAGCATCAGCCGAAAGCACTGCAAAAACAACCGTCACAACTGCCGAAACGACCGTGATGATGACCACTTCTGCCGAAACAACAGCAGCACCCGTCACGACAGTATCGGAAACGACAGTCCCCGAAACAACACCTGCGCCCGAAACGACCGCAGTACCTGCGTCCGGCGGCTCATATTACAGCAGAAACGGCTACAATGCCCTGAATTTCAGCGAACAGAAGGGCGTATGGATAAGCTATCTCGAATTCGATTCGATACTTAAAAACAAATCGGAAAGCGAATTCACGGCATATATCGGAAAATATTTCGACAATGTGAAATCACTGGGATTCAACACTGTCTACACCCATGTCAGGGCGTTCGGCGATGCATATTATCCCTCATCGCTTTTCCCGTCAAGCAACCGTTTCAACGGATCATACGGCTCGTCATGTCCTTTTGACGCACTTTCAATAATGGTAAGAGAAGCCCACAGCAGAGGACTTTCGATACATGCATGGATAAATCCCATGCGTCTTATGTCCGATGCCGATATCAAGGGCATCTCCGACAGCTACAAGATCAAGCAGTGGTACAATTCCGATGATCTCAGAGGAAAATATATCGTAAAAGTCAACGGAACATGGTACCTAAATCCCGCTTATTCAGAAACGGTCAGCCTGATCGCAGACGGTGTTTCGGAGATAGTTTCAAAATACAATGTTGACGGCATACAGATCGACGACTATTTCTATCCCACGACTGACAGATCATTCGACAGCGCCGCATACTCCGCCTCCGGCACATCATCAGGTCTTGCGGAATGGCGCATGAGCATGGTCAGCAATATGGTCAGAAAGCTGTATTCCGCTGTAAAGAATGTCAATTCGACCGCTGTTTTCGGCATATCACCGCAGGGAAGCATATCCAATAACTACAACGACCTCTACGCAGACGTTAAAACATGGTGCTCGCAGAGCGGATATGTGGATTATATCCTGCCGCAGATATATTACGGCTTCAATAACTCCACGCTTCCCTATTCCGACACCTGTGCCGCATGGAGCAGCCTTGTGAAGAATTCAAATGTTAAGCTCGTTATCGGCCTTGCACCATATAAAATAGGTACAGAGGACACATGGGCAGGAAACGGCAAATTTGAATGGGCAAACAACACAGACATCATCGCACGTCAGATGGCATTTGCCGAAACTCTCCCGAATTACGGAGGAGTGGCACTTTACAGATATGATTCTCTGTTCAACCCGACAGCAGGCGTTTCTGCGGCT
>USNJ01000149.1 GCA_900556055.1 uncultured Ruminococcus sp. | reverse complement strand
CCGCCGTTTGGTTCGATAAGTGTTGAAAGCATATTGACGGTAGTGGATTTGCCTGCGCCGTTCACGCCGAGAAATCCAAGAAGCTCGCCTTTTTCTGCGGTGAATGATATCCCGTCAACAGCTCTGAATGTACCGTACTGCTTGACAAGATCCTTTGCGTTAATAACAGTCATTGTATCAGTCCTTCCTTCTGTCAACATGATAACAGAGATCTGATATCAAATCAAGTGCTTTCATTCAAGCTGCATTCTGAGTCGGATAAAATGCACCGTGGGTCTGATAAAAAGCAAAAAGGCATTCCGACAATTAAGTTCGGAATGCCTTTGGTGCCGGTGACCGGGCTTGAACCGGTGCGGGTTACCCCGGCGGATTTTGAGTCCGCTACGTCTGCCAATTCCATCACACCGGCGTGCGCTTTTTATATTATAGCTTAAAAAAGCGCTGTTGTCAAGGAAAAAATACATATTGTTTTTTATTTATTGTTTTCATTCACTATTCCTGCAATAAGAAAAACAGCAGGCGAGTTCCAGTATATAGTTATTTCATTCAGCGAATAGCAGCCGACATCATCTGCGTAGCATTTCATCGGGGGAGTGCCTTTCGGGATAAGTATCTCGGCATCTTCATCGCAGGGATATCTGTTCGGACCTCCGCTGACCATTCCGGGGATACACTCATCTATACCGTCAGCATGAGCGGGACGCAGGTGCGGATAGCAGCAGCAAAATCCGCCTACTCCCGTAACATAGCTGTATCCCGTGGCATTCACGCCCAGCAGATAATGCAGCTGCGCTTCGGCATACGGCAGGAAGCGGCGGCTGTTTTCGATCCTGTCTGCGATAAGGAATATCATTCCGTGTTTCAGAAGGTTCATGTTGCTGCCCCAGCCATAGTCTTTTTCTGTCATTGCGGCAGAATATCCGCAGCTGTCCGCCGTATTTTTCAGGCGTTCCGCTTCGTTTGCAAATGCTGATATCATGCGGTCTTTAAGCTCTTTGTCGGGAAATTTGTAATTCAGTATGCAGGAAAGGGACGCAAGTCCGCCCATTTCAACATAACCGAGTTCCGAAAGAGGAAAATCGTTTTCGAGCAGGTCATGCATATCATCGAGATATTTGCCGCTGTCCGAAATATTGTACATTTCGGCAGCCGCCCAGAATCTGTTTGAAATGTCACTGTGCTGACCGTAAACGCCTGTTTTGCAGTCCTCTTTGTTATCGAAAATGAATCCGGGATTGGCATCGAGCCAGCGGTATGACCTCTCCGCAGCTTCAAAAAGTCTGTCGGCATATCCTGCGTCAAAAGGTCTGTAAACCTTGGAAGCAAGGGCGCATACAGCCGCAAGATCGGCAGTAGCAAATGATGAAACGGGCAGCACAAAAAGCTGTGCCTTGTCGTCCTCGGGCATGATAAACGCCGCATGATGCTGAGTTGTTGCCTTGTGATATGCGCCGCCGTCCTCACGCTGCATTTTCATCAGCCAGTCAAGCTCATATTTGCATTCGGCAAGAATATCGGGGAGCTTTCCGCCGCTTTCGGGGATATTCAGATCCTGTCCGCCGAAGATCTCGGGATAAAGCCTGAAAGCATACAGAAGATGTGCAAGCGCACAGGCAGCAGCAGTGACGTATCTGCCGTAATCTCCCGCATCATGCCAGCCGCCCGTTACATCGAGAGATACCGAATGATCGTCCCAGAGAACGGCTTTTTCCGAGTGACATTTTGCATGACTGTAAACGCCTGCGAATTTTTCGTCCAGCGCACAGCCGCATCTAAGAAAATAAAATGCCTTTTCAGTCTTTTTCAGCACATCTTCGTAGGCATTTTCTGCGATCGCAAACGGCATTGAGCTTTCGCCGTCAATGTTCAGATGATATGTGCCGCAGTTTCTGAAGCCGGAAAAATCTGCGGTATAAACATCGTCAGCGGAATTTGCGTCATGTCCGAAATGCACGGTTTTTCCCTCATAAACGGTGTTTCCGTCCATATCCGTCAGCGAGAATTTTTCGCAGGGGATATTAATTACCGCTTTTTTCTGCGACAGCGGAAGATATCCCGCCTGATCGACAAAAATATGTCCCTCATAATGTCTCAGCGATGGTTTCTTTCTTGTGAAATAAGTTTTATCCATATTCTCCCATTCTGCCCGTAGGCTCATTTATTTATGCTGCGGTAGAAGTCCGAAAGGACCTTTTCCGCAGGCTTTCCGTATATCTCGTAGCCGCCGTGAGAGGCTGCCTTTGCGATCGGGTACTGTCTGCAAGCCCAGTCCCATATGCAGAATCCGCCTACCCAGCTGCGCTTTGAACACGCCTCAAGCATTGTCCTGTACCAGTTCGCCTGACCTTCAAGATCAATGTCGCCCTTGACTGACCAGTCATTCGGTACAAGCGGCGAACCTGCTGTGGACATACAGCCGCATTCCGCAAAAAAGAACGGCTTATTGAAGCGTTTTACGACCTTTTCAATTCTGTCAAGCTGATTTTCCCAGTCATTTACGGGATAATATCCGCTTGATGATATGATGTCAACAGCGTCCCACCAGCTGACGTTATGCTCCTGATATTTGTCCGTATTATAGGACACAGGGCCGCTGTAAACCTTGCGTATTTCGGATATAACGCTGCGCCATTCGTCCGCACGATGTTCGGACTGCACCATTTCGCAGCCTGCAATGAACATTTCGCAGCCTGTTTTTTGGGCGATCTTTGCATAATGCACCTGAAAATCGGTGTATGATCTGAACCAGTTTCCCCATTTCGGCTCGCAGGGAACGTCCTCGTCAAAGAAGCTGATATGTGCGCGCCATGTGCCGTTGCGGCAGTTGACGGTAGGCTTCAGCGCAACTGCGAGTCCCTTTGAATGTGCATAGCCGATAAAATCGGTCAGTTCCTCTTCGGACATTGAGCTTTCCGAAAGAAAATCTATATCTTCCGACTGCGGCGTATCCTGTAAGCCGTTCGGAACTATCGTTATGAAATTTGCGCCTGTGCGTTCGGCGAGATTATCAAGGCTTTCGCGCGTTTCTTTTTTTAGGAGAGTTCCCTGCCTTGCGAATGCTGCAAATGTTATCCCTTTAATAAATTCCATGATGTACGAATATCACCTTCCGTAAAAAATTTCAAGGATAGTATAGCATTTCGTGAAGAAGTATGATATAATATAAATGTTTAAAAGTTGTAAAAATCTATCCTCGGGAGGCTTATATGTACTATTATTTTGAAGAAAGTGATTCGCTCGATTCGCCTGCGGAATGTTTTTATTACAATGCCGATAAAAATAATTTTCCCGTAAGACCTCACTGGCATTATTTCATGGAGATAATATATCTTGTCGAGGGCTGTGCGGAAATGAATGCGGGAAATGACAGATTTATCCTGAGTGAAGGGGATATGATCGTCTTTCACCCGAAGGCTGTACATTCGATATATGCGACAAACGGCGAACCGCTGAGATATGCCGTGCTGAAATTCGATATAAACAGGCTGAACATGACTCCCGAATATTCACCGACATTCAGGAGCATATTCCGAAGCGCAGAAAAAAAGTGTATGAATATATTTTTTGAAGCTGACAGCTCAGCAGCGTCCGAAGCGGAGGAAATATTCCGCCGATGCATAAGTGAGACGAACAGCTACAGCTACGGCTGTGACATGGTGATACGTGCGGAGATATCAAGGCTGCTCATCGGCATTATAAGATGCTGGCAGAAACAGGGCTTTTCAGTTGACAGCAATGCATATGCCGATGATATGAGATACGATATTTACAGCATAACCGAATATATAGACAAGCACATGGGCGATGGGATACAGGTAACCGATATCGCCCGTGAATGCGGAATGAGCTATTCGTATTTCGCAAAAAAATTCCTTGAAGTCTACGGAAAGACCTGCAAGGAATACATTGAAAGCGTAAGAATCATGAAGGCGGAGGAGTTTCTTCTTTACACCGATTTTGACCTCAGCTATATAAGCCAGGAAACGGGATTTTCCGACTGCAGCCACATGATAAAAAGCTTCCGCAGATACAAAGGCATAACCCCGAAGCAGTTTCGCATGCAGCATAAAAAGAGCGAAACATAAAGAAAATTATGTTAATAAAATGTGTTAATGCTTGACATTTGGAATGCCGTGTGTTATCATACTTATTGATTTATCTATGAAATGTGAGGAATTTTATAAATGAGCAAAATAGCTATCATGACAGATACAAACAGCGGAATGGACGCTGATGAGGCGGCTGAGCTCGGTATATTTGTTATCCCGATGCCATTTATCGTTGACGGTGATGAGTACTTCGAGGGCGTGAACTGCACCTATGAGCATTTCTTTGAGATGCTGGGTTCAGGTTCTGATGTTTCGACTTCTCAGCCTTCTCCCGATGTGCTTACAAGCTTCTGGGACAAGCTTCTGAAGGATCACGATCAGGTTGTGCATATCCCGATGTCGTCTGCACTGAGCGGTTCGATGGGTACTGCAAGGGCGCTTGCCGAGGATTATGACGGCAGAGTAGTCGTTGTTGACAACAAGCGTATCTCTATCTCTCAGAGACAGTCCGCCGTTGATGCTTTGAAGCTTGCTGAAAGAGGTCTTTCGGCTCAGGAAATAAAGGACGAGCTTGAAAAGAGGTCGTTCGATGCAAGCATTTATCTTGCTGTAAACACTCTTGAACTGCTGAAAAAGAGCGGCAGAGTAACAAAGGCAGGCGCTGCGATCGCGGCTGTTCTTAACCTGAAGCCCGTTCTTCAGATACAGGGTTCAAAGCTTGATGCATTCTCTAAGGCAAGAGGAATGGCAAATGCCGAAAAGATCATGCTGAGCGCTGTGGAAAAGGACATAAAGGAGCGTTTTGCAGGCAAAAAGATACATCTTGAAACAGCATATTCGGGAGATATCGGACCTGCAAATGAATGGCTTGAAACTGTCAGAAAAACCTTCCCCGATTTTGATGTTCAGCTCAGGAAGCTGCCTGTCAGCATCTCATGCCACGTTGGTGCGGGAGTAAAGGCGATCGGCGTTATCGAATACATAGATTGATATTTGCAGTCTGCGTTTTAACGGCGCAGGCTGTTTTTTATGCGGAGGTGTTTTATGATCCGTGTTGTGGCAGCGGGGCGTATTTGTTATCGTTGAACAATGTTAACCCGAATAACATATATGGTT
>USNJ01000148.1 GCA_900556055.1 uncultured Ruminococcus sp. | reverse complement strand
CTCTCGCCGCAAAACCGCATATATCAAAGCTTTTGCGGCGATTTCTTCTCCATAATTCTAATGGTTTTTATTATAAGTTTAATGCACAGCGTATGCATTGACATCAGCCGCATGAAAAGCTCTCTTTCGGGATATTTTTGTGCATAATAAACAACAATCGCTCCGAAGTTTATAATTATCTGTATAACTTTTCGCAAAAGTATTGAAATGTTACACGATATGTAATATAATGTTAAAGTAACCCGATGATACATTCAAAAAATAAAAATTCGGGCAAATCAAAGATATATATAAAGGAGCGATACCAAATGAAACACTTCAGCGTTTCCAATATACGCAACATCACACTTGCAGGCCATGCAGGCTCAGGAAAAACCTCTCTGGCAGAGGCTCTGCTGTTCCGTGCAGGCGCATCCGACAGACTCGGAAAGGTTTCCGACGGTAACACAGTCTGCGACTTCGACCCGGAAGAGATAAAGCGCAAGGCTTCGCTGAACACCTCTGTCGCTTCCTTTGAATACAACGACATCAGAGTAAATCTTCTCGACACTCCGGGACTGTTCGATTTCGCAGGCGGAATGTGCGAGGGAATTGCCGCAGCAGGCACTGTCATGATAACCGTATCCGCAAAATCAGGCGTAAAGACCGCCACCGAAAAGGCTTACGACCTCGCTGTAAGGGCAAAGCGTCCCAAGATGTTCGCAGTTACGAAGATCGACGATCCCGATGCGAATTTCTATAATGTGCTGACCGATCTGAAAACGGTTTTCGGTCCTACCGTCTGCCCTGTTGTTGTCCCAGTTATCCAAAACAGGCAGATAGTTTCCTATGTAAATCTCATCGAAATGAAAGCATATAAATATGACGATAAGGGCAATGCAGTCGAAACCGATATGCCGACCGCCGAGATCTCCGAAAAGATGGAGTACCGTATGGACGGACTTATCGCCGCATTCTCCGAGGCTGTTGCCGAAACTGACGAGGCACTGATGGAGAAGTTCTTCGAGGGCGAGGCATTCACCCAGAAGGAGCTTATCCACGGTCTGCACAAGGGCATGAACGAGGGAATAATCACACCTGTTGTCTGCTGTTCGGCATTCACGGGCGCAGGCATTGATATGCTGCTCAAAGAGTTCGAGCTTCTTCTCCCCGCTCCTCAGGATAATGCACCCGTATTCGGCACAGATGCAAACGGCGAGCCTGCCGAGATCGCATACAGCGAGAGCGATCCTCTTGCGGCTTACATATTCAAGACCGTTGCCGATCCGTTCGTAGGCAAGATGTCATTCATGAAGGTCATCAGCGGACGCATCTTCTCAGGCTGCGACTGCGTGAATGCAACGACAGGTCAGCCCGAAAAGATCGGCAAGCTCTATTCCGTATGCGGCAAAAAGCAGACGGAGATAACCGAGGCATTTGCGGGAGATATAGTTGCTGCCGCAAAGATCGGCTCTTCCACCTGCGACACACTCTGCGATCCGTCGAGAGTTATCGCTGCGGATAAAACAGAATATCCCAAGCCCTGTTACAGAATGGCTGTAAAGGCTAAGTCCCAGGGCGATGAATCCAAGATATCGGGCGGCATCGCAAAGCTGCTTGAAGAGGATAAAACACTTTCCTACGAGAAGGATCCGTTCACATCGGAAATGATACTCGCAGGCCTCGGCGAACAGCATCTTGAGATAACCGCCGCAAAGCTTAAAACAAAATTCGGCGCAGATATCGAGCTTGCAGAGCCTAAGGTCGCATACCGCGAAACTATCCGCAAAAAGGTAAAGGCTGAAGGCAAATACAAGAAGCAGACAGGCGGTCACGGTCAGTACGGTCATGTATGGATCGAATTTGAGCCGTGCGTTTCCGACGGACTTGTGTTTGAGGAAAAGGTATTCGGCGGAGCTGTTCCCAGAAACTTCTTCCCCGCAGTTGAAAAGGGACTTCAGGAGTGCGTAAAGAAGGGCGTTCTCGCAGGCTGCCCCGTCGTCGGACTGAAGGCTATACTGGTTGACGGTTCATATCACCCTGTTGACAGCTCGGAAATGTCCTTCAAGACAGCCGCATCGCTTGCATATAAGGAAGGTCTGAAGCAGGCTGATCCCACTATACTCGAACCGATAGGAAAGCTCATCGTTTCCGCTCCCGATGAAAATACGGGCGATATCATGGGCGATCTCAACAAGAGAAGAGGCAGAGTTCTTGGCATGAATCCCGCAGGAAAGGGCATCACCGAGATCGAGGCAGATGTTCCGATGCGTGAGATGCAGTCGTTCACAATGACTCTCCGACAGATCACAAAGGGCAAGGGCAGCTTCACATTCGATTTCCTGAGATATGAGCAGCTCCCATCCAATCTTGTAAGTGAAGTTATACTTAATATGTCAGAATAAGCTTAATATTATTTGGTCAAAAGCAACAAATATCAGCGGAAGATTTGTCATGCGGATAAGCTGCTCCGCTATTGACAAATCTTCCGAAATGTATTAAAATGGTTATGTGGGTGAATGCATTTCAGGGGAATGTATCTGCCTTAATTTCGTTATATTCGGAGGAAAGAAATGAAGAAGTTACTCGGGGCAATTCTTGCTGCTGCCATGCTGCTGTCAAGCACGGCTGTTACATGCTCAGCTTTAGATGAAAGAGACAGAGCTGCTGATGCTACATTCAGCTTTGATACAGATGCAGGCTTCTCAAAATGGGAGGTTTTCGGTTCTGCCGCAAATGCAGACCTTACCATGAAGGCATCAGATGCAAGAAGTGTCAAGGGACGTTCCCTGGCCCTCAGTGAGAAGTTCACAGAACCGCTCAACAGCAAGTTCGGCGGAATAAGAATAACTTCCGATACATTTGATCTTGATTCATTCGAGGGATGCAAGATATCCGTCAATATATATGTTGAACCCGATGTCAGCGAGCATGCAAGCGAGCTGAAGCTTTTCTCGGACGGAAAGGTCTGGATCGAGAAAAGCATAGACGTAAGCAATCAGCAGTGGACGGAATACACGCTTTCCGTACCTATGGGAACGGCTAATGATACCTTTGGATTATCTATCCCGATCGCAGACGGATATGACGGAGCGGTATGTTTCATTGATGAAGTGAAGGTATACGATCCGAGCGGAACAATGATCGACAACGTGGGAGATTTCTCACTGGAACAGGTAGTTCAGGCGCAGAAGGGAACAAGCTCATTTGCGTTTGTAATGATGATAATTGCATTTGTCGTGCTTATCTTAGGCTTCATAGCCGGCGGAGCATATCTTGTAACAAAGCTTATAGCAAGATACAGATAAGCGAGGGACACCCTACGGGTTTTCCGCAGTGCGGCATCCGCACAATGGTTACTTTAGTGTTTTGATTGATGAGGAGAACTGCTTAGGCGGTTCTCCTTTTGCTTTTTATGTTCAGGTACACAGTACCATATGCACTAATACTAAAAACCCATTGAATTATGGGAATCTCTCGCCGCAAAACCGCATATATCAAGGCTTTTGCGGCGATTTCTTCTCCATAATTCTAATGGTTTTTATTATAACCTAATAAAATATCAGACATTTGCAAAGTCAACGACTTGCTGACGATCCTGCACATACTGTTAGAAATGTTATTCGATTGGGGAAACAATGTTTCCCCAATGTCAAAATTTTGAAAATTTGAACATATCCACTTTTTGAAATAAGGAGATGCTTTCAGTTTGCCTGTTTCAATAATGAATTCCAGTATAGCGGAAAACCGGCGTTTAAGGACTATAGGGCTTGGTGTGAAATGCGTGGGTTTTCCGTCACCTCCGAGATAAAGCGGTTTGTTATGGAAGAGCTTGACCGCCTGCACGAAGAAGAAATGAAAAATTGATTTTGGTTATCTGCCCCCTTTCTTTGATTTATATTTGATTTTTTTATTTTGATATGGTATAATGCTTTTAACAGCAGATTGAATATGTCTGCTCGACAAATCGGAATTTTTGTTTGATGAATTATGATATTTTATTTAAAGGTGATTGAAAAATGAATATAAAACGTATAAATGAGGAAGACAGCAGAATAGGCAGTTTTATCAATGAAGAATTCTTATCCTATGCTGAACATAATAATGTTGATTTGAATTATAATGAATTTTGCTTTATTGCAGAAAGCGATGATGGCGAGATCTTAGGTGTTATTACAGGTCGTGCATATTATAATGAGGTGCATATAGGCGATTTAATTATACATAAAGCTCACAGGAAATGCGGATTGGGAAGTAAACTTGTTTTAGCAGTTGAGGAAACATTTCAAAATGCAGGATATGATAAAATCACACTTACGACTTTTGGGTTTCAAGCACCTGAATTCTATAAGAAACTTGGGTATGTCGTTGAATTCGTTCGAGAAGATAAAAATCCTAAATTATCTAAGTATTTTTTAGCAAAACAAATTCTTCGATAAATTCCAATTTATCGAGCAGTTCATAATCACAGCACTTTAACGGGTGCTGTGATTTTTTCTGAGCGTTGACGGTAATATGCCCGGAACGGCTGCCGCCTCCGATGTGCTCAGAAAGCTTTTTGACGAATTTTCTATCTCCTCTAAGCTTTTGTTCTTCAAATAATCACCTGCCTTTCTGCGGAAATATTTCTTGAATCTTTGTATTGGGTATGATATAATCTATTTAACGGGCATAAGCTGCCCGACAAATCGGAATTTAAGGGGATGTGAGCAAATGGGAAAAATTCTCGGCTCATGGAGCGGCATGAGGAAGTTCCTTGAACAGGAAATGCTTGCTGAATCATTACGAGGTAGAATTAGATACGGTTGCACCACATATGTCGGTATGGACGGATGCCGTATTTTTGAAGTGTGTGTAGATGATGCACAAGTAAAACGTTTCTCTTGGGAAACAGTAAATACTTACTTCATCAATAACGGCTACACAACAAATCCTACTCCTCATGGTAATGATGAATACTGGGCAGAGTTTTGGACGTTATTGGAAAATCACTCTATCAATCAATGCACGGAATATACTGATGAAGAATTTTGTGAGGCTTTAGAAACATATCGCAACCAAAATATACAAGAGAGTATATTTTCGAGTAATCCTATTGTCAGAATGTTTGCAATTTTAGATAGGCGAATTGGAAAAAGAACGCTAAAAAGAATACAAGACACAATTGAAGATCAGCCAGAATGGTTGCGTCAATTCTACCTGTTAAGAATAAATGCAGAAAGTTGTAGCGAAAAATAAACAACTTCCAATT